>JASFZK010000089.1:0-8550 GCA_045267845.1 Bacteroidota bacterium
CGGATTTTCAATAATCCTTCTTCAGTAAAATATTTTGTATCAGACATATTCGAACGTCTTTAATAGTGTATATTAGAAATAAAATGTAATTTAACTGGTTAACAATTAACAGTATCTTGATATAATTAAGATAAAAAGACCCTTAATCTTAATTAAGGGTCTCAATATATCGGCAAAGATAAGAAAGATTTTTTTGTTAATAGAATCTATTAAAAATTAAAAATAACACCGAATGTATGATTTCCACTAAAACTTTGTGATTCACGGTAAGTATAGTCAATTCCAATAAAGCTTCCTTTTTCTTTTTTAAGAGGAACTTGCACTGATAATCCAGCGCTAATTCCATTATTTATATTTATATTATCAGCAGATGTAACTTCCTCAAACATTCCCTTTTCGTATGTATATCCACCACGAATCATAACATAATCTTTCAAACTAAATTCAAGTCCACCAGCGAACTGATCTTGAGTAAAAGAATTTGATGTAAAGTTACCAGCTAAAGTAAGTCTATAATCTTTTGGGAAAAGAAAATCATAAGCAGCACCAATATTAAGCTGTGCTGGAATTTCAAATGCCATCGATCTTTGATCAACAGTAAATGAGGTTTCTTGACCCGTAATTATTGTACGCATCGATAATCCATCACCCGTAAACATCATTTTAGGCCCAACATTTTTTAATGCAATACCAAATGATATTTGCTCATCAGCACCAGTAACATACTGTATACCTGCATCAATTGCAACACCAACAGCACTTACATCAGAAATTGATTCTGAAATAACCTTTACCACAACTCCGGCATAAATGCTATTTGAGAAAGCCTTGGCATACCCTATTGCAATATTCATTAAACTGGGACTATATGTACCTTGCGCATCATCGGGGTTCTCAACAGTTTTAATATCAATTTCACCAAATGACATCGACATAACTGATAAAGTTAACGCACCAGCCTCACCTACTCGTTGTGAAAGGCCAAATGACATAATATTTGTTCCTGTACCTTTAAGCCACTGAGTATTTGAAAAAATTAGTTGTGTTTTTGGTGTAAAAGCAGTACCTGCTACATTGCCCCAAATTGCTTCCAATCCCCTAACTCTTGACATATTAGCACTGGCCCAGCCACTACTTCTTGCCCACGGATTAATTAATAACTCAGTAGCACCGGCTTGACCCGATCTATCTTTATTACCTGCAAATGTGGACTCCGCAAGTGGCAATATTAATACTACAATCAAAATTACGATTAGATTTCTATAAATAGTTTTCATATTCAACTTGATTAAATTCTAAGTTCAAGACTGATTTATTATATATTAAAAAGTGTTTAAGTCAGGTATTCTAGTTATACAGAACCATTTAAGTACTCGATCACCTTCATCAGATTTAACATGAAAATAATAAACTCCACCTGCAATAGGTACAGCTGCAAAGTTTTTAAGATCCCATTCAATTACTGTTTCTGGGGTGTCCTTTTTAAATTGCTTAATTTTATTTCCAGCTATATTATATATTGTTATAGTACACTTTTCAGGAAGGTTAGTTATTTTAACCCTGTTATCAAGTGAGTTGTGCTCATATGCTGAATAAGCATAATAAGGATTCGGTACGACTGATATTTTATCAAGATCCGTCTCCTCTTTTTCAGCAACATCAAACTCAGTTTCAAGACCTGACATTGTGAATTCGTACATTGGATAGAAGTTATTAATATCCATACCAGGATAAATAGTATCTAACGGAAGAGTGGAATAACCCTGTGTATAAGGCTTACTCATTCTAATTCTAATCTTAGCCTCATTAGCTAACCATTCTTGTCCAACAACTCCCATGGGGATACTAGTATACATAATTGTACCAAAGAATCCACTTTCGCCAAATACAACAGCTTCATTTGGCATCGAATCGATTGCTTGAGAAGCAAACCGTCCGGCATCATATGCAGGCATGTCATATTTTTTCAATGTTTGGAATTGTGAATTTCTATGATCTAATATGAATACAAAATGCTTACCTCCCATAACAGGAACACGATTAATACCTTCTCCAATAAAGATATTATTGTCTTGAAATTGGTTCTCCAAATCAAGATTTCGTTTTGTTGGATTAAATAGCATATCACGACCATTTTGCTCAACAAGATATGAGTCCTCAGCAAACATCATATTTAATCTCTCACCGGTTTCAATATTAATTGCATATCCGGGGAACCAACCCATTCCCATTTCACTAATATAATTAGCATCATTTGGGTTATCACTTGGGCCTGAGCCAGCAGTTGCAAAATTACCATCTTTATCTACTGAAAGCGAAGCGCGCTTATAAAAACGCTCAGCGTTACCCTCAGTTAGTTCAGAATAATAACCGGCTTCAAGTACAGGACATCTTGTCCATTTATCTTTATCCGGAGTGAAAACAATATCAACACTTGCAATATCTCTTAATGGTGATAATATTTTTGCAATCTTGCTAAACGCGGGACCCGAAGTACTTTGTATTCCACCAGGTATTCTTTCGGTACCAAAGGAAGTCATACAATAAGGAGCCCATGTTCCTGCAATAAGTTTTTCAAAAACAGAATTTGGATCCCAAGGATTACGAGGTGAAATACCCATATCCCAGTCATCAGCTCCTGATACATCGTCACTCTGATAAGTACCAGACCTAATCCAATCAAGAGGGAATAGAGGTAGGTCAACATCAGCAACACCGCTTAACCACCTAGTTGAACTGTCAGAATACGATATTGTTGATTCGATAAGTCCATTATTTGGTGCATATATCTCATGAACTGTTTTTAAACTTGGTGGATCACCGCTTGGAACCTTACCTATGGCAATAGGACCAGAAACAAATGGTTGCTCAATACTAACTGAGAATCCAAGCTCAATAAATAACTGCTCGTATTCAGTTAATATGGTTGTATCACTCTTATATACCTCTCCTGTAGCTTTGTTTTTCAGCATCCAATTTCCAACAAATTTAGTTGTTGTATCACCCTCCAAAGCAGGAGTTTCATTGTTAAGTTTAATAATTATTGGTTCTAATGTATCCATCCACCAAATATAATCAGCATTAACAACACTCAAAGGATCAATAACTTTAATATTAAGTGGTCCTGCATTAATTTTATAAACAGGATTATAGGCAATAGGATAATCAGGTGAACCAAAAATATTAATTGAATCAGCAGGAGGTTTTGACAAAATTTCCTCGATGGTTTCATCAGTTAAATCAAGATTCATTCCTCCGTTACCATTACCAGCAATACGAGTAATTTTTGGACTATTACCGTATGTTGAATTTAGCACAGTACCATTCACAGTTAAATGTGGCATGGTGGTGTACAATTTAATATTTTTTCTACCTGATAGATAAGGATGTGTTTGTCCACTACTATTAGGGAAATTAGGAGCATATTGCAAATAATTGTTATGTGCATATGCTAAAGCAAGAAAATAATATTGCTTATTATTAACCAAGCTAACATCGCCAGTTGCAAAAGCATCTTGTGTTAATTCAAATGAATGGCTAATTCCATTATCACCTCCATCTACTTCAACTACGGGTACATTAGCACCAATATAGTCGTTGTAATTAAAATTAACAATTTTAGTTATTCCATTCTTCACATCAAATTGAGCAATCAAGCGTACCAAATCTGGATTAGCAAGATCAGCAACACTTACCATAGCATTCTTAAGCTGATAAATTTGATAACCCTCAAAACGATACCATGGATCACTACTATCTGGAGGATTACTACCTGGTAATGGTTGAATAATATTTGGATCATACTCTTTATATTTTTCCAAATAGTTATTTGATGTAGTTGAGTTAGTAAGATAAACGATTAATTTTTTATCAAGTTCAACAAAAGCCATATCTGGAGCAGTTGGACCATCAATAACTTTAAAACAGTTATCAAATAATGCCTGACATTTATCATCAACCACTCTAAGCTTTTCTACTGATGCCCATGCCCCACCTGATTGTGCACGTGCCCATGGAATACCAACTGTAATATAGTTTACAGCACCCGATCTAAGTGTAAATGGACCAGCTGACTGCATAAAACGTCTATCTTCTGGTGGATTAGGTTTTCCATCATCACCAGTTTCTTCTGTCCAGTAAAAACCATTTTGGTTAAAACCACCATTTGGAGGTAAACCACGTGTTCCCCAGTTACAAGGATCACTATCGCCTGGAAACATAAAATCACACTCAGGACCTACAGTACCTGCACCAGTAATATATGCAGTTCCACCATAGAACATTTTGGTGTTATCTTTCCATATACCCCTCAAGTAGTTATAATACTCGGGAGCAGTTTGAGGATCACTTTGATTGGCGTTACCACCATTATTGTGGTAAACAAATCTACGCATTCCATAACGCTCGTCATCAACAATACCATTACCAAAGTTAATACCATTAATAGCTGCAGAACGAACAATATTTGGTCTGGTTACATAAGCACCATCCTGAATATAAGTAATATCTCTTGGTGTTCCATCTTGTATAACAATATCACAACTTCCACCAAAGTTAGGGCCACGTGTGCTATCACCTTTAAACGCTGGGTTATCAAAATCATCAGGATCCATATAAGGTCCCTGGAAAAAGTCAACTCCAATGGCAGGTGGTTGATCACCATATGCTTCAACTTGACCACTACCATCAACAGCTGTACCATTGTAGCAATAACCTAAACCACGTCCAACATCACATCCAACAAAGTCATCTCTAGCATATCCTAAGTCAGTATCAACCCAAGGGGAGAAATATGTTTTTGTAAGTTCGAATGTTGATCGATTAATAACTTCATAACTGTAAAAAGTCATATCGTTAATAACATCATTTGTAGCAAAAGCAAATGCCTGAGCTCTTATTTCAAGTCCAATAGCAGAACCTGTAGTTTCAGTATGAATATTTCCTTTATCGTTAAAAACCCACCAAAGAGTTTGGTCACCTTTAATAACCTGATCAGCAAGTATACCACCAGTAACGGTACCTTCTAGTTCTTCTTCAGGCGTTGGAACCTCACTATGGCAAAGTTCGTTACTAATATCATAATAAGGATAATCACCAGCATATGGATCGTACTCACCATCTCCAAGCACATCGTAGAAAGGAGCTAAATAATAACTTTGGCCTTTTCCAACATCACCATGGGCTGGCCAATTAAGTATTGAAGGAGGAATTACATAATCATCACTTGGGATAAAGAAACCTTCATCAGGATCACAGTGTGATAAAAATAAATCAACCTCAGCTCTTGTAATTTTAAAAAACTCATCATACTGAGCACAAACAGCTTCGTCAATTGATGCTGTTCCATCAGTTGTAAGAGGTCCTGTCCAGTAGTCAATACCAACTTGGCGATATCTCTGAGCAGCTAATTTTAGCTGATTATTGATATCAAGACCACCAATCCATAAAGAACCAGAAAACATTGATGTAGCTGAACCTTCTTTAGGAATAAAGTATTTAGCACCTACACCACCTGGCAAGTCCCACCACATGTCGCCACCAGAATTAATTCTTGCCTTAACATTATTTATATCAAGCCAATCGTAAGCAGATGCAGGTGAGCAACCAGCTGTAGTTTCTTTAAGGGTAGCTCCCTGTTTTGTTCCTTCTCTGTGATATTCCTCAGCTCTTGGCTGGACCACAAAAATAATTGAAACAAAAACAATAATCAAAGCTCTAATAATATTCTTCATGATGATTATATTTATTACTTTCTTAAATTCAATTTTCTAATACTGTCTAATCTTAAAAGTTGAACATTAGTCCAAGGCGAATTTGACGTGGTGTACTATAATTACCTGGGTTGTCCACAAAATTACCATACAAATCTCTAAATGCTAATGGATCAAGTTGGTTATTAATTTGACGCTGCCATTCAGGTGCACTTAAGTAACCATCATCATCGGCATTACCAGTATATGGATAAACATTCACAATATTTTTTGTATCAAGTAGATTAAGTACCTGAAGATAAACATTTAAGTAGGCACCTTTTGCATTATCATCAGCACCTTTCTTAAGTTTAAAGTAGAAATCCTTATCAACTCTAAGGTCAAGTCTGAATTGCCATGGAAGTCGTGAACCACCATATGTACCTTTTAGTAAATTATCACCACCTGATAGAGGTGATGTTACATTTCTGGAGGCTGTATAAGGTGTTCCTGATCCACCGTTAATTGTTAAACTAAAACCTAAATCACTTAAAGGTTGTAGTGGTGCTTTACCCGACTTATCTCTGTTAATAACAGGTCCGTCGTATGTTTTACCTTTTCCCCAACGATAATCAATAACAATATTAAATGCATGTCTTCTATCCCAAGGCATTGGGAAAGTAGATCTTAAGTTTGGTAACCCAGCTGCAAGTAATGAAGCTGCTGTTGTTGTGGAAGATCCTGTTGCATCAGCAAATTGCAAAGTATAAGCTGCTCTCACACGTACGTTTCCTGTACGGCGAAGATCAAACTCTGCAGTAAGTCCTTTTACGGTACCAAAATCGAGGTTATTATAAGAGGTGTAATCTTTTGGATAAGCTCCATTAAAACGATACATCTGTATCATACTTCGCATTTCTTTATAAAATGTAGTAATTGTAATGGATGAAGTATTTGATACTTTTTGTGTAAAACCTAGTTCATAATCAATAGTTTTAGTTGGCTCAAGTGAAGGGTTACTAAGGTTGCCACCAATATTTTGAAAGAAATAATAGTTAGCTGGGTTTGACATAGCATTACTTGTAGGCCTCATTGTTAGTACATCATAATGAGCAAAAAATAACGCTTCATCTGAAATTGGGAATGAGAAGGAAATACGAGGCATTACATTAATTTGAGGATCATAATCCTTAAATGAACTAATTGTAACCTGATCTTGCTCCTGATCTAATAAAGCTGGAGCAATACCATTACCAACATCCAATATAGTTGGGTCACTAATTTCAATACCATTAGCATTATACCAAATATACTCACTACGATAACCTACAACTTTTGTTGGGTCGATTACCTTATCTACATATACTGTGAAATCATCTCCCATATTTGATGGATGTGAAACATTCTCAAATCCACTTACATTATGTATGGAAGAAACATCGTGAGCTGGGAAAAGTAAGAATGGATCTTCTAACACTTTCTGGTTGGCATCAAAAGCATCCACACGTAATCCTATGTTAAACACAAGATCGTTAAATGCAAACTGATCCTGAATATAACCTGCCATATAAATTGGCTCATAAGCTCCAATATCACGAGTATAAACTCCGTTGGCATCAGTTTTATTAAAGAAGTCTTCATATGCCGGCTGACTTGTTAATTTATTTCCCTGATAATCAAAACCAGCATATGCAATTGCTGATAGTCCATCATTCCATAATTCATCAGGCGAGAACAAACCAACATTAAGAGCATCGGATGCTAAATTTGCAGTATGCATATTACCATTCTTATCATAATATTCAATGGTCCCATTATCGTAATCATATGAGTCCATTACAATATAATCAAGTCCATCAACTGGTAAACCCATAGCGATTCTAAGGTTTTTGTCGAAAGTACGCTGAGAAGCTGCATCATACTTTCTTCTATACATTATAGTATCAGCATGACCATTATAGGTAATTAACTCAGGATTATCTAAATCAAGTTCACGTAAATGGAAGTTTGTAAGTCCTCTACCATCACGAACGAGATTCCAAAAACCAGTTGGAGCATAATTTATAAACCTGTTTGTACGCTGCTCATATTGCAGACCAATTTTAATACCATGGTTGCCAACATCAACAGAAGCATCAACTCTCATATTATACTGATCGTTATCCCATTTACCATATCCCGATTGATTTGCTCCGGGTGATTGATATAAACCATAAATTGACTGAGGTGTACTACCATTTAACATTCCGTTACCAAGTTGAATATCACTTAGGTTTCTATAATGGCCTTCAGGTAATCCTTCATAAATACTATAGTAATCAGTAGTATATTCGGCTACTAAAGGATTTAAGTCGCGTGGTGTCCACTCAACTAGTGTATCAAAATCCCATGAGTTAAGAATCCTCATATTTTCATAATACACTCCATTAACAGTATCATTACCTAATTCGAATGTGGGAGTTTTATATGTAGAAAATTTTCCAATATAACCATACTCAAATAGATTATCCCAGTGATTTGCATCACCAAATTCACCTTTATCCTTTGTATAGTCAAACTGAAGTGAATAATAAATATTCTTTATTAATGAGGTACTTTCAACATCGGTGGGGAAACGCTGAGTAAATCTAATGTACCCACGATAGTTTGTAGTTTTACGTAAAGTATTTTTATCCCAGTTTGCAAGTGTTGCGCGATAATTATAATCACGTCCATTATAGTAGTAATAACTTCCACCAAGTGTTAAATTAATTGTTTCGGTTGTACGTACATTTACATTACCTATAAAGTTATAACTCTGTCTGGCTGTATTTGTAGCCGTCTTTACATGTTCAAGGTCACTATTCCTTATAAATTCACC
>JASFZK010000090.1:0-6882 GCA_045267845.1 Bacteroidota bacterium
TGACCGATGCAATAATGCTTTATGCAACACATCTTATTATCGGTAAGGTTGATCAATCAAAAATTGTTAAGGGGTGGGATGTTCCTCCAAATATATTACCGAAAAATGATGGGGTACTATTACATAATGCCCTTAAATCTAATAATCTTTTAAATGCAATTAACTCCATTAAACCTGATAATTTTATGTATGTTCATCTTCGAAATGGACTAAATAATTACAGAGAAATTGCAGAGAGTGGAGGCTGGCCTACAGTACCTACCGGACAGGTTTTGAAGCTTGATGTTAGTGACGCACGTGTATTACCATTAAGAGAATATTTAATTATAACTGGAGATATATCGGCTGATTTTCGGAGTGAAAATGATAGTATTTATGATAAAGATGTTGAAAAAGCGGTTAAGCATTTTCAGTTTCGACATAACTTAAATCAGGATGGCGTTGTGGGAAAAGGGACACTAGTTTTGATAAACATACCAATTGAGGAACGTATTGATGCATTACGCATTAACATGGAAAGAGCACGATGGGTTATACATCACTTGCCTGATGATTTTTTGGTAGTTAATATAGCAGGATATAATGTTAGAAGAATTACCAATGACTCTACAGTATATTATTCAAGAGTTATAGTTGGTAAGCATTATCACGAAACACCCATTTTTAAAGATAAAATGATTTATGCAGAAATAAACCCCACTTGGACACTTCCATACTCAATTGCCACAAAGGAAACTCTTCCAAAACTACAAAAGAACCCCAACTATCTTACTGAAAAGAATATGATTATTATGGATAGAAATGGTAAAGAACTTGATCCATCAACTATTGATTTTAATAGTTTAACAAGGAACAACTTTCCATACACGGTACGCCAAAAGGCCGGACCACATAATGCACTTGGGCAAGTAAAATTTATTTTCCCCAATTCATATGCGGTTTATTTGCACGATACACCTTCCCGTAGTTTGTTTTCACGAGAAACAAGAGCATTTAGTCATGGGTGTATAAGGTTGGATAAAAAATGGGAGTTACTAATTAACCTGATGGATGACACTGAAGTGTGGAATATGACTAAAATAAACGAAATTTTAGACACAGAAAAAACTACACGTGTAAATCTAACAAGCCCAATTGAAATATTGCTATTATACTGGACCGCTGGTGCTGATAAAAAAGACATGATATTTTTTAATAAGGATGTTTATGACAGAGATGCAAGTGTATTAACGGAATTGAATAAGCCATATGAATTTAAACAAGCCAGCAATTAAAATACCGATGCATAAATACCTAATATTTTTTATTTTCATTGTTTTTCAGATAGTTACCGTTGCTGGAAATGAAGATGGTGTCTTGAATTTAAAAGTTGGTAATGATAAGTCGATAAGCTTAACCAGGTTTTTTCAAACAGTTATGCCTGGCGACACATTTGATTTTGAAATTGATACACCCAATCTGGAAAGCGTTGTTATTAAAAGTAATTCGGGCAGAATAGTTAGTACGGGAATTGGAAAGTGGGAATACATTGCTCCCACATTAAGTGGAAATTATGAAATTATTATTACTGATACTTCAGAAAGTAAATCGATTATACTAACTATTTTTGTTTTAAGCCCCAGATCAGATAAGAAGGGGGAGTATTTAAATGGTTACCGTATTGGTAATTACCCTAATGAAAATTTTAAGGATAGAGAAAACTATAAAAAGCCAGAAGGGTTTATCGAGATTACTAAAGAAAATAAAGATATATACATTACTCCGCATTTTCAGATCAAGCAGTTTTTGTGCAAGCAATCATCAGGATGGCCAAAGTATTTAATAATTAACCCAAAGTTACTTTTAAAGCTCGAATACCTGTTAAACGAACTAAATAAATCTGGCACAAAAGCAAATACAATTTTTATTATGAGTGGGTACCGAACACCGTATTATAACGAATCAATAGGTAATGTTAAATTTAGCCGGCATGTTTTTGGTGATGCTGCCGATATTTATGTGGATGAAAATCTTGATGGTGTAATTGACGATCTCAACGATGATGGAAAAAATGATATGGCCGATGGCATGGTTATGCACTCAATTATAAGTAAACTTGAAAATAATTCTGAAAATGATCATTTAATAGGCGGTATGGGTAAGTACAACAAAAACTCGGCTCATACTTATTTTATACATGTTGATACCAGAGGATATAAAGCAAGATGGTAATGATGACTTCATTACTATAACCAATCTCCATTTAGAACTAATTTCATTATACTTACCCAATAATATTATTTATCCTTCTTACATGTACTTATGCCAAAAATTGGGTAAAGTGCACAAAAATTCATAAACGCTGTAGCTATTGGAATAATGGCAACTAATCCCCACCAACTTTGGTAATAATAACCTAGCCCTGCAATTATAATTCCTAATATGATTCTAATAACTTTGTCGATACTTCCTACATTTTTTTTCATGATAATAGTGTTTTAATTTATACTGCAAAAGTAGTGTAGTAGTATTGCTTAACTTGGTGACTTAGGTTACAAAGCCCAAATTGTCTCGATTTCCCCTTTTATGATTCTTAATCCTTACTTCTTTTGAAAGCTGCTTTAGTAATTATTGGAACTAATTTAGTTAGTATAATCTACGTATTTTGACGTATGGTTTTGTTTTGCTTTTTTCAATTCATTTGCACAAACTAAAATACAATAGACATATGAAAAATCTTATAAAAAAATCATTTTTAATGGCATTATTCACTTCAATGCTAACAGTAGTAACAGCTCAACAATGGGATTATCTTGGGAGTGCGGCTTTTTCAGAAGCACAATCTTCATATACTGATGTTGCAACTTACAATGGAGAAGTTTACGTGGTTTATCGTGATGCTGCATATGATAAAAAGGTAAGTGTAATGAAATTTAATGGTAACAACTGGGTTCCGGTAGGTAATTTAGGCTTTAGTCCAGATGAAGTGTCGGATACAAAAATTGCTATTGATAATAGTGGTGTAGTTTATGTTGCTTTTAAAGATGATGCTGTATTCAATCGCCCTACGGTAATGAAGTTTGAAAATAATATATGGAGTTCTATTGGCGATGGAGTTGGTGGCCATACTGCTGATTATTTGTCGCTAGAAATACACGGTGGGGTTGTTTACCTTGCTTTTCAAAAGGAAAATGAGAAAGCTGTTGTTATGAAATACACAGGTTCATGGGAATATATGGGAAATGAAAATGGAATAAGTGCAGGTAACGCAAGGTACCTTAGTTTGGCAGTTAATGAAAGTACTGGCGAGATTTATTTGGGTTATCAAGACAATTATACTTTACAGCAAAAAGCAACGGTAAGAAAATATGACGGAACTGACTGGATAAATATTGGTTTACCTAGTTTTACGGAAGAAGATGCACCTTTTGTAAGTTTAGATATAAGCAGTAGTGGCATGCCATATATTGCTTTTAAACAAAACTATTCAGGAACCCTGGGTGTTATGTCTTTCGATGGGTCGGATTGGAATCAGGTTGGAACTGTTACATCAGGGCAAACAGTTTCGGATGTTAGCCTGGAAATGATTAATAACACACCGTTTGTAGCTTTTGTTGGTACTCCCAACAAAGCATCGGTTTTGACTTTTGATGGAGATGAGTGGGTATTTGTTGGAGAGTCTGGGTTTACTGAAGAGTATGTTGATTACACTAGTTTGGTAGCTGATAATAACAGTAACTTATTTGTGGCTTTTACTGAGGGCTCATCCTTGGGTAGTAAGGCATCTGTTAAGACTTTTGAAACCGGATTAAGTGCTATTAGTAATTATTCAACAGGTGAAATTACAGTTTTTCCAAACCCAGCAACCAATAAAATAAATATTGATCTTTCAGAGTTAAACAATGTTGACATAAGAATAATTGACATAAGTGGCAAGACACTTTTCTACAAAGAAAATATCAACCAAAAGTTACTAAGTCTTGATTTGGATTTTACACCAAACATTTATATCCTCCAAATCGTTTCTGAGGAAAAATCATACGTTATAAAGTTGATAATTCAGTAATGTTTTAGATTTATAATAGGATTGTATAGGCTGCTTGTGGCAGAATAAGGATACTAAAATACATGTGAAAGGATATGTAATATGTCATAAATTGCCAATAAATATATGTACTATTTTGGCGGTATAAATAACAACTACGATTACTAAAATAAACATATATCTTTCAAGCTACTATAATCAGCTACTTAAGGCACTGATTTACTTTTTGCTAATAATGCCTTTCGCGGGGCTTGGGCAAACCCTACCAAAAACTATAAACCTTGATGTGGATGATGGTTTGAATCAAAACACAGTATGGGCCATTGAAGAGGATTATGCACATAGAATTTGGATAGGAACACCAGGAGGACTTCAGATTTTTGATGGTTTTCAACTTACAAGCTTACCAGAGGTAGATGGCACAGTATTACGTTTGCAAAAACACGACACCTCCATTTATTGTATTACAATTAATGCTCTATACAAATTTAATCCTAAAAATTTTACCTACGAAAAAACTGTATTTCCAAAGTCCTACTTTTACTTATCTGATTTTTTAAAGGATGGGATTGCGCTGCTAGATGATAAAGACAGTTTGTACTATTTTTATGGATATGATCTTCAACTGAAAAATAAAAGTCCTGAAAGAAAAGAGGTGACGGCCTCCCATCTTTTTGATTTTTCTTTATACGGTATTGGTTTTGTTGGTGGGATTAATGGTTTGGTTACCGATGACTCAACTGTAATTTCAACAACCTACTGTAAACAGTTTGCTAGTTACAATTCTCAACACGCTTTTGTTGCTTCCCACAAAGGAATAATTGAAATTTTTGTGAACAAAAACCAACTAAAGGTAAAACATCATTTTACTGATTTACGGATTACTCATATGTTGGTAGATAGCAATAAAAATTTATGGGTAGCAACTGCTGACAACGGAATATTTATGATTCATAGAAATTCTCTAAGATCAGAATTTTTCTCAAAAACAAAATTGAATGGACAACCCTTATCTTGCTGGCGCTTTAGCGAAATTGACGGGCAACTTTATGTAAATACTGCCTATGGATTAGTTCCTGTTAATCAAAATGATTGGCGAAAGAATAAGATTTATCAAAATACTAAAAGCCTAGCTTGTAATGCTGCAGTTGAAGGTGATGGTTTTCTTTTAATTGGAACACGAAGTAGTGGTATTTATAGAGTAGTAGATGATCAATTGCAGCAAATTTATGTGAACAATAAAGAGCAAGTTGATAACATAGTTGTTCAAATAGAAAAAAATGAGAAAGGTTTTCTGGCATCATCAAAATATTCTTTAATTCAGTTAGACCAACAAGGAAATTTTGTTTCCAGAACAATTACCAACTTCGATGAGGTTTTTGGCTATACAATGGAATTCTTTCTTTATCCTGATGGAATAATGAATTCGCGAACAACAGGTGTTGTTGAGTTGGATTCGGATTTAAACGTAATTAACAACTATAAAGGTGACTCGGTTCAGGTTATTTCTATGATGCGTCCATTCCAAAATAATTGGTGGGGAGTATCGATGGATGCTGGTTTAATAAAACTCGAAAATGAGCAATTGCTTAAAAAACCATTTCCTGATAAGCATCTTTTTACATTAAATAATTGGAATGATGCTGTACTTTGGATTAGCAGTATAAAAGGTATTTATCAATATTCTGACGAGTTTATACGGCCATTTAAAGCACAAAATGGTTTTCCCATTAAAGAATACAACCAAAATGCTGTTTATAAAGATTCAACTGGGTATTTGTATTATGCAGGAGTTGGCGGGATCCAAAAGTTTTATCCCGATAGTTTGACATTTTTCCCACACATACCAACCGTACTGCTTGAGCAAAATGGTAAGAGATTAAATCCTAAAGACATAAACCAACTAAACTTCGATCAATCACAGGTTATTATAGATGTACATCCTGTTTCTATTTCTGATCAGAATTATTTTAAAATTGAGTTAGGAGTTGATGGGCAGTGGATTGAGATTAACCAGCCAAATCAACTAAGTTTTTCCTTACCATATCAAACATCTATTCTTAAAGTAAGGATTACTGATTTGGTCCATGAAACTAATGTTATTACAGATTATAGTTTTTTCAGGGCTTTGCCATTTTGGAAAAAGCCATGGTTTATTGTTCTTGCAGTTGTGGTTGCTATACTTTTAATAATTGGTTTAATGAGTTTTATTGGATTTCTGAAAACAAGAAAACAACACAAAATTGATCAAATTAGAATAGAAGAACAGCAAAAAGGACTTGCTGCTGTAATAAAAGCACAAGAAGATGAGCGTAAACGAATTGCCAAAGATTTACATGATGGTATTGTACAACAGTTGGGAGGTTTAAAACTTGGCCTACAAAAAGTATTTACTGACAACGAAACTCAGGAAACTGAAAAATTGGTCAAAATACTAGACGATTCTGCAGGTGAGCTGCGTGAGCTTTCCCACAGAATGATGCCTCGCGCATTAAGCGAATTAGGGTTGGTACCTGCTTTGGAAGATATGCTCCAAAACAGTCTGGGAAATACTGATATCAAATATCAATTTGAGAACTTTGGAATAAAAAGTCGCTTTAAGGAATACATAGAAATTGCAATTTATCGTATCGCGCAAGAGTTGATAAACAATGTAATTAAACACAGCCAAGCTGATATGGTTAATGTACAATTGTTTAAAACAGCAAATGATATTCTGTTAATTGTTGAAGACAATGGAAAGGGTATCGACATGTTGCAACATAAAGAAGGAATAGGATTAATGAATATTACAAGCCGTTTAGATACAATTAATGGGAAGGTAAACTTCGAACCAAGTCCTGAAAGTGGTACATTAG
>JASFZK010000091.1:0-4108 GCA_045267845.1 Bacteroidota bacterium
TTTCCTGTGACCAAAGCACAACTGGTGTATTGGAGCAGGGAAGCCGAGAAATTAATGGATCTGACTAAGGTTATTTGTCGGGAGCGAATTGACTGTTTAAAAGGAATAGAAAAAGCTGATAACACCATATAAACTACATTAAAACGCAGTTTATACTACACGTTGGCAGTAAGCGCAAACAAACGAAGCACAATAGTTCTGATTATTTAGTATATTTGAAAGAAAAACGGAATGCACAACTTGCTTGAAAATAATAGGAAAAGTATTAGGGAACTTTGTAAGCAACTTAAAGTTCAGAGGCTTTATGCTTTTGGTTCTATAGTTTCAGGTGATTTTAACGATAAAAGTGATGTAGATTTTTTACTTTCATTTGATTCGAAAATATCAATCAAAGAGTATACAGATAATTATTTTTCACTTCATTATAAATTACAGGAAATCTTTAATAGAAAAATAGATCTAGTGACAGAAAGAACTTTGTCGAATCCATATTTTATTAAAAGTATTGAGAAATCTAAACAATTGATTTATGAAGCATGAGGTGAATAAATATCTATATGATATAAAAACATCGATTGAATCGATCTACGATTATCTTGGTAATAAGAGAGATTTTACGGAATATCAGAATAATAAACTATTACGTAGAGGAATTGAGCGAGAAATTGAAATAATTGGAGAAGCAGTTAATAGGATTATAAAAACCTCACCTGAAACCTCTATAGAACATGCTAGACAAATTATTGATACAAGAAATTGGGTTATTCATGGTTATGACAAAGTGGATGATGTAATTATTTGGGGAATTATAACCAATCACCTTCCAAAATTAAAGGAACAAGTAGAAACTTTGCTATCTGAATAAACGCCAGCTGGTAATCGAATTCTAAGACCAAGTCAAATGTTTTAATAAATAATTTTTAAATTTATCAATGCCAAACAACGACCGATAGTGTTTATTGTACCGAAAGCCTTATGAAAAGTGTGCTTATATTTGAACACTTTTCCTTTTCACAGGTATCGAACCTGTAAAAAGGATCCGCATAGTGCAAGCGTGTCTCTCTTGTACTTTTTGTAAAAAGTTCAATTTTGGATAAAAACTTTGCGCCTCCGCACTTCTGCTGTTAAATGCGCCTCTACAGTTAAGTAAAACTCAGCAATTAACTTCTTTAGCCTCAAATTTACTTTTTAAAACACTATGAACAAGCACTCCTGATAATATTAATCCTGCACCAATTAATTCTTTTGTATTTAAAACTTCGTGTAAAATAAAGTAACCGAATATTGCCGCAAATATGGGTTCCAACGAAAATATAACAGCAACCTTTAATACCGAAACATAATTCATAATCCAAACAGTTATAAAATAACAAAATAATGTACCAATTAATCCTAAATAAATTAATGAACTCCAGGCTTTTGTGCTAATTGTTACAGCTTCATGTTCTGTTAAAAAGAATGCAATTAAACCAACTATGGCAGCAGCAAAAAACTGATATGTAATTATTGTTATTGTATCTGATTTGTGAACAAACCTACCGGCTAAAACAACATGAAAAGCATACGATAATGCTGTAATAATTGTAATAATATCGCCTAAATTCATTTTCGTTTCAAAATCGTAGGTTAAAAAAAATAAACCTGCAAAGACAATGGAAACCGAGATAATATCGACTTTTATCAATTTAGTTTTATAGAAGAAAAATAAAATAAATGGAACAATAATTACTGCCGAACTTGTAATAAATGCACTGTGGCCTGTACTTGTATATTTTAAACCTATGGTTTGAGCACCATAAGTAATAGCCATTAAAACGCCCAATATAGAGCCATATAAGATTGATTTCGTGTTAAAAAGCTTTCTCCAATCTTTAATTACCTGAAAAATTAGCATTGCGGAAAATGCTAATGCCGATCGAATAAAAACAATTAAATATTCGTTTACAGTTGCTACGGTATCCTTTACAATTAAAAATGTAGAACCCCAAACGATAGTAACCAGTATTAACCAAAATGTTTTCATATGATATTTTCTTTTTTATTGATAATTATTTTTTGCATGCTTAATAATTATCATAAAACCTGTTTTTATTGTCACACTGTCCCGATAATCTATCGGGAGTCGAAGTGTTCTTTAATTAAACTTTAAATTTAATTATTCAATTATAATTATTCCTTTTGCCAATCTTCCCGTTTTTACCTCAATTCTTCTTCAAAATGTCGCATAAAATGTGGCATTTTTAATAATAAACGGTATTACTGTAAGCAGTAACTTGCAATCATCAATTTTTCGCAAAAGTAAATCATCAATTTTTCGCAAAGTTAAATCGCCAAAATTGAGAAAAGTTTAAACTTTGATTTTTAATATTCAAAACATAAACTTTTAACAGATGAATTACGAACGAAAAAATAAATTAAAGATGTGGTACAAAGTTCAAGAATTAACAGAACAAGGCTATAACAAAAGCCAGATAAAATTAGAGACTGGTTTGGATCGGGCTACGATTCGTCGTTATCAACAGATTGATGAAGAATCATTTCATAATTGGATACAACAGACACGTAACCTACCCAAGAAACTTTTTCAGTATAAAAACTATGTAAAAGAAATATTGATTAAAACTCCTTATTTATCATCCGCTCAAGTTGAGGATTGGTTAAAAGAGAATCATGATGATTTACCTGATGTTCACAGCAAAACAGTATATAATTTTGTACAGAGCATTCGTGAAGAGTTTAATATTCCAAAGCCAACGCAGAATAAAACAAGACAGTTTGAGAAACTACCGGAAACAGCCTATGGACAGGAAGCCCAGTTGGATTTTGGAGAAACATGGATGCAAACAAAACAAGGCAATCGAAAAAAAGTCTACTTCTTTGCATTATCACTGTCCCGATCACGATATAAATACATTTATCTAACGGACACTCCTTTCACCTCAAAAATAGCAATAGAAGCCCATCATTTAGCATTTGACTATTTCGGGGGAGTTCCCAAGGAAATCATTTATGATCAAGACAGTGTATTCATTCATAACGAGAATCTTGGTGATTACCTGTTAACCAAAGAGTTTTCTGCATTTTGTAAGAGTCAGGATTTTAAAGCTGTATTTTGCAGAAAAGCTGATCCACAAAGCAAAGGTAAAATAGAGAATGTGGTGAAATATGTAAAACAGAATTTTTTACGAGGAAGAGAATATGTTAATATAGGATTATTGAATACACTGGTTGCAGCTTGGTTAGATCGTACAGCCAATGCCAAAATACACTCAGCTACAAAGCTTGTTCCAAAACAAGAATGGTTAAAAGAGAAACAATATTTATTACCGATAAAACAAAAACACATTACGAAAGATTTATTATCATATAATGTTAGAAAAGACAATACGATATTATTTGCAAGCAATTTTTATTCACTTCCTTTAGGAACATACATTAACAGTCAGAGCAAAATATTATTAAAAATCAATCAAGAGGAAGTTCTTATTTTCACAACATCTAAAGATATTTTATGCAAACATAAACGTTGTTTTGAAAAAGGAAAGACCATAAGGAATACTGATCACAAACGCCCTAAATCTGAAACCTTGGAAATACTACATAAGCAAGTTTTTGAACTATTAGGCGCAAGTGAGATGGTAGAAAACTATTTGCAAATGCTACATAAAGACAAAACCAGATATTATCGTGATAACTTACAATATATTCTCAAAAACAAAGATAATTATGGAGATGCCGTCATTAAAGAAAGCCTAATGTTTTGCATTGAAAACAAAGTATTTAACGCAAAAAATGTAATTGATATTTTAAATACAAAACAGGCGGAAAATTCAGTAATGCCTTTTGAAAACAAAACGAATATTTTACAAACGAACTGTAATTTGGAACAGACAAAATTTACCAACCAGCAAATAAGCGATATTAATAAGTATGAAAATATTATGAACTAATGGAAAAACAAACTGATAAAATACGTCAATATGCAGATCTTCTTAGGTTAACATACCTGAAAAATCACACAGTAGATACTGTACATCAGGCACAAATAAATAAGCCATCCTATATTGATTACACCATTGATCTGTTAAGTAAAGAAGTGGAAAAACGA
>JASFZK010000092.1:0-12497 GCA_045267845.1 Bacteroidota bacterium
AGGTGATGATTTTACATTAATTAAATTCCAGGATAAAAAAATTAATTCTAATTTGTCTGATGACAAATTTCTAATTGAAAAAAAGTGAACAAAACATTCATAATATCATATTCAATAGTTGTATTTGCAATACTTATTGTTACAATTACCTCATGCTCAGTTAAAGGATATAAAGTTGTATCAGATGCCTCTAAATCCTATATTAATAATATACATATCTTTCAGGATAATTTTAATAAAGCACTATACAAAACAAATATTACAATCTACGGAAACGAGTTAACAGGTATTACAATAATTAAAAAAACGAATAATACCATGCGGGTAGTTTCCATGTCGGAAATGGGGATGAAGTACTTTGATATAGAGTTTCCTCTTGACAAAAATGTAAACCCCATTATTCATTACATTATGGAGCCGTTGAACAGGAAATTACTTATTAATATGTTTATACGCGATTTTTCGCTACTCTTTTTTCCACCAATTAATCACAAGTCAAAAGTAATGTTTGGCAAAAGTGATAGTTCGTTGGTACTAATAAAAAATAAAAAAATAATCTACTTGTTCTCATCCAATGGTGTTGTAACAGATATAAAAAAACAGCATTTCCTTTTGCCAACTAAAACCATTGCCACCTTATCGAATTATACCCAACAATATCCTGGCACAATTTATTTTGATCATGGTAAGATTTCTCTTAACTTTGTGAACATAAAAGATTAGGAATATGAAAAATAAATTTGATCGTGAAGTAAATAATCCTAACAATTATAAATATGGCATTTTCTATTATAATAGTGATGACCATCGAATTTTTGTGCCAAAGCGAAACCGAAATATGGGTTGGACCCTAAATTTTGGTAATCATTTTACTTATTTGATGTTGGGTTTTATTATTTCCGCAATTATTCTGTTTAATATTTTCTATTAATGGATTTATACTCCCTTAACTATGAAAGATATATAATCCTTTCTAGAGTAGAATTATTAATGGGGATAATTTGGCTAGTTTTAATTCTACAATCAGGATATTCTGTTAACTGGACTGAGGCCATTAAACAGAGAAAATATTAACGTTACTGAATTTAATGAAACGTTGTAACTCAGATTAAACACGATTTAAAAATCGTACTAATAATAATAGATGGAAAGACCTACCGTTTTTTACTCGATACTGGTTCACTACTTAGTATTTACTCCGAAAAAACGACTATAAAACCATTAACAAAGAGCATATTGTTGATTCAGATAATAACTAAGTATAATGACATGAAAAAAGAAGAACTACAATTAAGTGATTTATTGGCAGTTGAAAGAACGAATTTGGCAAATGAGCGAACCTTCTTGGCGTATTTTAGATCAAGTGTATTTTTTCTGGCCACGGGGATTTCAATTCTTCACATTCATCTTTTCGAGAAAGTAGATTATTTAGGTTGGGGATTTATTATCCTATCACCAATTATGTTTGCTATTGGTTTACAAAGATTAATAACAGTAAGGAAAGTAATAAATCGTGCTGTTAATAAAACTAAAAACTAAACCACTATGGATTTGAAGTCCTGAAATTTTTACAACAAATAAATTCCACTACTTTCAAAGAAATAATATCTTTGCCTGCTCAAAAAAATCCTAATTCAAGATAAATATGTTTAAAGATTTCAAGAAATTTGCACTAAGGGGCAATGTAGTTGATATGGCTGTAGGTATAATTATAGGCGCAGCTTTTGGTAAAATTGTAACTTCGATGGTAACTAATATCATCATGCCTCCAATAGGCTGGATATTAACAGGTATTGATGTATCTGATTTGATGATAACCATTAAAAAGGCTACTAAAACTACAGAGGCAGTTACTATTAACTATGGCTTATTTTTAAATACTGTACTAGATTTTTTCATTATCAGCGGTGTTATATTCATTGTAGTTAAGCAGCTCAATAAATTAAAAAAGAAAGAAGTTACAAAACCAGCTGCCACGCCAGAAGAAGTATTATTGCTCAGAGAAATAAGGGATTCGTTGAAAAAGTAACTGCAGAACTAAAACTTCTTTAATATTGACTTAACGGACTGGATATAGCCCCCTCCAAACAAATTAACGTGTACCATCAGAGGGTAAAGATTACAGTAATCAAGTCGTTCCTCCCATCCCCTTTCAAGTGGATAGTGATTATTGTAACTCTCATAAAATCGTTTATCAAAACCACCAAAAAGTTGTGACATACCCAGATCCATTTCTCGATGGCCATAGTAAACTGCTGGGTCAATAATTACTGGTAACCCAACTTGATTTACCATAAAATTACCACCCCATAAATCACCATGTAATAAAGCAGGTGGTTCGGCTGGGAAAATATTTTCGAGTTTTGTATAAAAACGATCAAATACAACTACTGTTCCTTTATCAATTTCACCATTGTTGCGAGCAAACCGTACTTGTTTATCTAGCCTTTCCTGTATAAAAAAATCATTCCAATTATCATGTTTGTTGTTATATTGTACAAGTGATCCAATATAATTATCGTGATCAAGACCAAATTTTTCATCAGTATGTTTGTGTAAAGCAGCTAGCTGTTTTCCAAATACATCCCAGAAAGACTTAGTTTTTACACCACTTTGAATATATTTCAATATTAAAAATGATTCACCACAACATTCTCCATTACCAACAACATCGGGTATATCAATTTCACCAGCCTCTTTTAAAATACCCAAACCGGTTGCCTCATTTTCGAACATATGGGGATATAAAGATGCAGAATTTTTTTTGACAAAAAAATCATCATTATCTGTTGTCAGTTTATAGGTTTCATTAATTGATCCACCACCAACCGCCATAAAAGCATCAATGGCAACATTGCTTCCAACAAATTTTTCTAATACTTTCTCTATTTCAGTTTTTAAATTCATCACAGGACAATTTAGCGTGAAATTAGTTAATTATTGTGATACCATCCAAATTTACTTCTTACTTTAGCGGCATAAAAACAATAAATAAAATTTACTAACTATGAGATTAACTACTATTTCTTTATTGATTCTATTTTTTGCTAGTACATTATCGGCTCAAAATTTTTCGACCATGATTAATAATGAGAACATTGCATGGCTGCGTGATTATACTATAACAACTGCTGATGGAGATGTATATGAAACTGAAAAACTATCTTCATACTCAGCAGCAAATGGCCGACTTAAGTCCTTATCTTTTAAAACCAAAGATGGTGTAAAGCATAAGCTTAAAGCTGATGAAATTTCAGAAGTGAGAGCTCGATTAACTAAGTTTGCCAAAGCTGCAACAATAAGTGATAATGCAACAAAAAGTATTAAAAGCGCAGTAACAACTGACTATGCAGGAATTATTGCCGAGAACCTTGTTCGTTTCAATAGTGTTGAATACAATAAGAAAAAGGGAAAGAAAGCAATGCTCCAGTTAATTAATTGGGGTTTTGATCAAAAGCTAAAAGTTTATCCCGATCCTGCGTCTGAATCTGGAACCACATCAGTTACCGGTATTGCAGTTAGTGGGGGGCAAATTAAAAGCTATTTTATTGTTAAAGGTGACCAAACCTTTACAGTTAATAAAAAGAGCTACAAAAAACTTTACAATGGAATTTATGGTGATTGTAGTGAAATGGAAGTAAATCCCAAATCAATTACCATTAAAAATTTGGCTCAAGATATTCTTAAATATAATTCGTCATGCAATACCAAATAACCACCATAATGATCCATAAAACCTTTATCTTTTCCATCTTATTATTATGACATATTTCTTCCGTAGCTTTTGCTATGCAAGAAATATCTCATTTCAATAAGAAGAAAAATATTTTGATTTAAAAGGATCATTTTGATAGCTAATTGGTATAATTAGCACCTCGTTAATTAATGGCAAAAAAAACAGGATGACAAATTTTGTCATCCTGTTTTTTTTTGTGTAATTACAATTACTTTATGATTACCTTGTACATTAAACTACTAGTATCTTCGGTAATATTTAATAAATAAATACCTTTAGAAACATCTGTCACGTTTAATACAAATTTATTTACACCTTGACTTACAGAGTATGTCTCTGTCATTATCAACCTTCCTGAAATATCAGTGAGTCCAATTTCAATTACCGTATTTTCTTTTGCATTAAATGATACATTTAGCTTGTTATTGGTTGGGTTTGGGTAAATACTAACTTCTCCATTAACAAACAAATCATCAATACCTAAGTAAGAAAATTCGTATGATTGCTCAATGGTGATATTACCTACCAAATCCTGCATATTGTTAATTATTAATACATAATCACCACCACTCATTTCAGAAACAGTTAGATTAACCTGTGCCTTATTAAGTGAATGTTGAATAGCAGCCTCGATGGTAACGTCATTATTAAGCACATAATTTTCAATATTATGGGCTGTAGTTTCGTCAACCTCTTCATTAAAAATTACCTTAATATTCGTGTTAATTATTGGCTCAGCACTAACTATTGTTGGCCCATTAATATCAGCAGTTTCTTGCACATCTTCTCCTGCAGTAATTTCAATCTTCCATTCGCTATAATCCCAGTTTACAGGTCCTTTTACATCATATGATTTACCTTCTGATGGGTAATACTCAAAAACTGCAGTATTACGAATTTCAAGTTCTCCAGTGCCATCATCAACAGTCCACATGCCATAATTACCCTGGAAATTATCATTCACACAAGTGGCATTTGCAATTTTTGCTAATATACCCTCATGCCCTTCTTCCATAGCGCCGGTGGCAACTTCCATATAATTTGGAAGCTCATGATTTGCAGAAACAAAGTAAAAATCACTAATTTCTTTCATTTCGGTTAAGCCATAATATTCAACAATTTTACCTGTGATAATAACACTATCACCAACAGATACATTTCTTCCTAAATCGTAAATAAATAACCCATTCCAAAGTCCATTTCCATCTTGAATAAAATAATTTAATCCCAAATTAGAGGTTACAATACCAGTAGTAGTTACAATTTGATCTTCATATGGTGAAGCTGCCTGTTGTCCTTGAATATCATAAATTGAAACAATATCGCTACCTGAATATATTCTTTGAACGTAATAGCTATAAGTTACCGATGTTTTTTCATTTGTAACATCGTCATTTGCAACAATATTAAAATATATCGTTTCACCTCCTACATGTGCAGGAATGTTACCAGTATATTCATCACCTGAAGTCGTCATATCAACTTCATTATTAAGATTCTCAAAGCTTGTTCCCCACCATAATTGTGCTGATGAAATTGCACCTCCAGTACTTGTGATAGTGGCGTCAATTTGAACAGGATCATCAGAAAAAACAACATCAAGTGACTGAGTCATACCAGTAATACTAATGGCATTGGCTGTTGCATCACCCCAAATAAGGTCCACCATCTCGGGATTATCAATAAATGGGTTTCTATTATGCTGAAAGTCAAAAATTCTATTATTTCTATTTCTTTCAAATTCATCTGGTGGATCTTGTTCATTCCATTCTATCAGAGTTGATAGTTTTCCATGCTCAGGTAGGGGGAAAGTATTAACATGATCAACAACAGTTAGGTCAATTTCGCCATTACCACCTTCATATCTGGTGGCCATATAAAAAATTATACGAGCAATATCGCCTTTTACTTGGTCGCGCGCTTCCCAACTTGAATCAGTAGAATAACATTCTGTTGCAATGGCATTTGGAACTCCTCCATTGGCAAAATCCTTATTGCTTCGGGATTGATTTACTGATGCAGCAGCAGGTTTTAAATTATGAACATCGCTGTACATTGGCATCCAATCTGCAAAATTACCATGCGACTTTGCCCACACATGCTCACGATTAAGCTCCAATCCACTTGTGCCATAATCATTGTTGGCGTGCGGGAATCCAGTATAAACCTGAATTACTTTACTTGCGTCATCGGGATCAACATCAGATACAATAAATATATATTTTGTTGAAAAATAAGTGTAAGGTACATGACCTTTAATTATGTCGTGTAAAGCAGTTTTAAGCTCATCGCCATTTTTTCCTTCGGTACCATTATAGTATCCGGTTTGCTGGCTGCTAACACTTAGTACAGCAACGAGCATTGTTAATAGTAGTGTAAATTTCATTATATTATATTAATTGATTGTTATTTTTATTTGATTAGAAAGTGATTTTTAATGAAACATTAAATCTCCTCCCCATACCCATAAATACTGTTGCTGAGTTTGCATCAAAACTTGTTGATGCAATGGCAGCGTAAGTATCATTATTTTGAGCATCGGTTATATATACATCGTCCAAGGCATTAAGTATGCTTCCTCGAACTTGAAATCCATATTTTTTAATTCTCCAATAATAACCAGCATGAAAATCTACTGAATAATAATTCGGGATTTTCCATGATTGTCGAGGGTTTCCATTCTCATCAAACGCGTACGCTTTTGAAGGGTCTGATGGGTTGTAATCAATGGGGTTAAATTCGGCATAATGCTTCCCAAACCATGTAAATGAGCCAGAAGCATACAGGCCTTTGGTAATTTGCCACCTTAGACTCTCGCGATTTTGAAACTGTGCAGCATCTCCAACATAAAGTCCTTTGGCATCAAAAGGAAGTTCACCCACATAATCACCATTATCATTATAAATAATAGCAGTATCTGCAGATGTCCATTTCCAATCACCCAAGGATAATAAACTTTCAAACATAAGGTTATCGGTAATTCTGAAAGCAAATTCAAATTCAACACCCATATGTAATGCATTCATATTATTTATATTAATTGTATACCGGATCTCAGGATCGTTGGGATCGGGCAATGATTGTCGTCTATCGCTGGGTTTGTTTTCCCAAACTGTATAATATGCGTTAAAATTTAATGTAAAACGAGGCTTAATGTAACTAGACCCAAGCTCAATTGCTTTTACTTTTTCATTTTTAATTTCAAGATATGGCTTGTTACTTCTATCAAAAACATTTTGGAATCTTTGTGCTTTCGACAAGTATCCAAGATTCATAAACACGTTAACTGTTTCGCTTATATTATAGTTAGCACCTCCTTTTACAGTAAAGCCAGGGATATATTTCCAGTCGGTTTCATTTACGCTACCATCATCAAATTGAGGAAGGAAATAATCGATTCTTTTATATCCCGACATTGACCCTGTTAGGTTAATGAATGAGGTCAAATTGCCATTTTTATATTTTAACTGAGCAAATAAACCTCCCCATCGAACTAATGCATCATTATAATAACCAATCTTATCACCAACATACTTCTTTGTTTGGCTATCTTCATTCTGATTACCATCATCTCTAAAAAACGATCCTCCAAATAAATCATCAACTTCACGATAATGCTCACCTTTATATGTACGTAAATCAACACCACCAGACAGAGAAAAAACATCATTAATACTATAATCAAATGTTGAAAGTAATCCTAACCAAAAGTGATTATTAACAGCATTTCGCATAATTCCAAATGATTGAAGCGAATCGTTAAATCCGTAAATATTCGTATTTGTATTATAATAACTTTGAAGATTCTGCTGTTTTGTTTCTTGGTCTAAACTTGGAGTTGTTGAAAATGAGCGTCCTCCACCAGAACCAATTGATAAATAAAGTACATTTGAAATATATAATTTTTCGTTTACACTCCAAAAGTCACGGATGCTGAACATTGGTTTGTGATAATAATTATTTGCAGTACTTGTGGCCACAGCACCTGGGTAAACCGTATCTGTATCGGTCATATAAGCTTTACTTAAATAACCCCAGTTAGGATTATATTTCAATCCCATATCAACCGGAACACCATTCAACCTAAGGGTATCAATTAATCCAGTTCGCATTCCTGCATCAACTGCATAGGCGCTATCAAACATTGAAATATTTTTTTTATAACTCCGCTGACCATGTATTTGTGGTGCTCCCATTGCAGTAACACTAATGAGGTGATTTCCAATTTCTTTATCAACACGTAAAAAGTAAAACCATCCTTCGGTATATGTTTGGTCAAC
The DNA here is from genome assembly GCA_045267845.1 of Bacteroidota bacterium. Lineage (GTDB taxonomy): Bacteria > Bacteroidota > Bacteroidia > Bacteroidales > F082. The sequence goes on from JASFZK010000092.1 coordinate 8,017, forward strand.
CCAGCCATTACCTCTTTTATATGACCCAGCAAATGTTACGCCCCAGCCATTTTTCATTCTGCCAGATGTCATTCCCAAAGATGTGCGTAAAAAACCAGCAGTACCAACCTCTTGTTTAATACTGATACCTTTCTTGTTATCAATACCTTTTGTGGTTATGTTAATTGTTCCACCAATTGCAGGTATGGCAAGTTTTGACATTCCAAGACCTCTTTGTATTTGAGTACCGCGCATAACCATATCGAGTCCAAACCAGTTAGACCAATATACCCAACCATTTTCCATATCATTTACAGGAATTCCATCGAGCATTACAGCAACATTTCGCTGGTTAAACCCTCTAATATTTATTCGAGCATCACCGTCACCACCACCTGATTGAGTTGCATAAACACCAGGTGTAGAATTAAGTATCATGGGTATATCTTGTGAGGCAAGCTGCTCTTCAATTTGAACAGGTGATATGTTTGAAAAGGCAACCGGAGTTTCTCGTGTTTGAGCAATATCGCCAATAACCTCAATCTCATCCAAAGTAACCGTAGATAGAGAAAAATTCAAAAACAAATCTTTATCGCCAACAGTTATATGCTTGTTTTGAGTTATAAAACCAATGTATGAAATTTCGAGATCATACTCCCCGGGCTCAAGTTTTAATACAAAAACTCCTTCAACATTTGTAACAACTCCCAAACCGGGACCATAAACTATATTAACACCTATTAGAGGTTCGCCAATAACTTTATCCGTTACAACACCAGATACTACCTTTTCCTGTGCAGATGCAAAAACTGAAAAAGACAATAAAGCGACTAATAAAAATATTTTTTTACTCATAACATGAGATTAACAATAAACTAAAAAAGCCAACAAAGGCTTTAAACAGTGTTGTTTAAAGCCTCTTATTGGTTATAAATTTAATATGATATTTACTTGAAAAGCAGCTTTCTGGTTTGAGCTTTTCCATTTTCAAAATTAATAGTTATAAACAAAAATCCTGAGAATTTACTGTCTAAAACAACATTTTGAGTATATGAACCTGAACCTACTATTCTTTCAGAAACTCTTCCTGTTAGATCAAACATTGTAATGGATGTAATTGGCTCAGTTGCCTCCACTGTAAAGCTATTATCAATTACAGGATTTGGGAAAACCTCAACATTAACATTAACTTTAATTTCATTTATTGCACTTGTATTACAATTACAATTATGGAATCCTAAAGAATCGAAAGTGTTTTCTGGAATAGAATCCCACTGCTGGCCAACTATAAAAGCTGGATTAGGGTTTTCTACAACTCCTTCTTCAACCTCATATTTTCTAATTAGAGTATGGTCTTTTGTCCAGGCTAACCAAAACAATGGACCTACACCATAATTAACAATTGTGTAATCTTCGGGTGTGCCACCATTATTCCATGTGATAGTTGTATCTGAAAAATTTGTCCATCCATTGTCCGTATCTGGAGGTCCTATTATTGCAAATATGTCTACAATAGTTCCAGTTACTGTTTCAAGTGTAACAGCATCATTCCCATTGAAATACATCATTTTATTAACGGTATAAACTGGGCATAGGAATAAATCGGCTTTGGCTTGCAATGCTGGGTCTACAGGAATTTCTTGTCCAGTACCACCTTCTACACGTTTATCAAGTACAACAACAAAAGTTCCTTTTGATTCAATTGTACCACTAAGACCAACTAAATTTGGTAGAGGGCTACCGTTGGAATAACGAACCAAATTGTAACCACTTAAATCAATGGCCGCTTCGGTTGGGTTATAAATTTCGATTGCCTTATTATTTCCTGATCCTTCTACATATTCAGAAATAAATAATTCGCTACACTCTTGTGCAAACAATCCTGCTCCAAGAAATAAAGCGAATAAAATGAGTAATGATTTTTTCATAGTAATAGTTTTTATTTTATTAAAAGTGATATTTTGTAGCAAAAGTACTATTAATTACTATTTAGCAGTCATAGTGGAAGAAGAATATATAAATTTAACAAACTGGCATGATCACAAATAATTCAAAATAATAGAATTTTGATTCATACTTTTAAGTTGATTATTGAGTTGCTGCGGCAGCAATTGAAGTGGTAGCTTATTGAAATACCCATTAAATTTTTTGTTAGTTGGCGTAGGCGTAGGAACGTAGCCCGCGTATAACTTACAAAAATATAAAGGGTATGAAATAACTACAAATGTAAAGTGCGTTCGTCCGCCCACAAAAAACATATTAAATTAGAAGTAATATGAATAAGCAAAAGTGCTGAAATTTAGAATGTCTCTTAATTAGTTTATGGCTATTTAACATACTTTTGGACGCTAATTTTAAACCTGAAAAATAATGAAGAAAGTAAATATTAACTTGATTTTAGTGATTATGTTTGCTATTATATTAGTAGCACCATATGGTTTATTGGCAAACGAGCAGGCCACTAAAAACGCAACCGAATTAGTTGTTGAGAACAATAATTTAACGCAAGCAATTCAAAGTTTAACCGATGGACAAAAGTACTATAGAGCCATTCATATTATGGCAATGCTGTTACTTGGGTTTGGCTTTTTGATGGTTTTTGTACGTAAGTATGGACGATCGGCAATAACCGCAACCTTTTTGCTTGTAAGTGTTTCAATACCAGCATATATAATGTTTGTTAATAGTGGATTATTTGGCTTTCATGATATCTCGGAAATTGACACTTTAATACTTTCGGAATTTGCTGCCGCCAGTTTACTAATTACTGCAGGGGCTGTGCTTGGAAGATTAAAAATGTGGCAGTATATATTACTTGGCATATTGTTTATTCCGGCCTATATGCTAAATGAGTTTATTATGCTTGACAATGGGTTTGGACTGGTTACGGCAGGGAGTTTTGTGGATGTTGGTGGCTCAATTGTTATACATGCTTTTGGAGCAATATTTGGAATTGGAGTTGCCATGTCGATGACAACAAAAAATGAAATAAATATTGATATTGAAGCTGATTTCACATCTGATAGATTTTCGCTACTGGGAAGCATGGTACTATGGATATTTTGGCCAAGCTTTTGTGCTGCATTGGTAATACCCGAAGAAGTTGTACACACTGCAATTAACGTAATACTTTCGTTGAGCGGTGCCACCATTGTAACCTACTTGTTTACAACTTGGCTAAGAGGCAAAATTGATGCTGCCGATATAGCAAACGCTTCCTTAGCAGGAGGTGTTGCAATTGGATCGGTTTGTAACACAGCTACTTTTACCGAAGCCATAATTATTGGTATGATTGCTGGGGCGATTTCAACAATGGGTTTTGCATTATTCCAGTCGAGATTAGAAAAAGGACTAAAAGTGATTGATACTTGTGGGGTATCAAACCTACATGGTATTCCTGGTATTTTTGGAGGACTTGTTGCCTTAATAACTGTTGATAGCATTGATGCTTCGGCTCAATTATCAGGTATTGCCATAACAATCGTAATTGCAGTTATTACAGGTTTTGTTACCGGAAAAATAATTTCGTTAACCGGAAGAAGGAGTATGCCTTATACTGATAGCGAAGAATTTGGGGTTGAAAACGAGTAGCATGTTCAAACTAGGCTTAACCTTAAGAAAACATATTGTTAAATTCGAATTAAAAGCAGTATATGTTTCTGAGGTTTCTTTATAAATAATGTTAAATTATTGTGAAAAAAGAACAATGATTTACTCATGAAATATTTTTCGCGCTTTTTGTGATTTTCAGATTTAGATATAACTACTTAGCTGTTTTTTGTTTGTTATAAAAATAGTACTAATTAGTTTAGTAAATATAATGGCTGAATAGCAGACAGTATTAACTGACTGTGTTACAGACATATTTAAAATATATTTTCTTGTAATCTTATCGCATTTTACTGAAGACTAAATCTGGCATAATACTAAAATATTGCTCAAATAAATAAGCTACCTAATTAAATTTTATATTTTTTTGAGTAATACTTTTCGAATAGTACAGCACGTTATAGTAAAAAAACCAGAGCTATATAGGTGATTAACAAATATTAAACTCCCTTTTGTTGTATATTTGCAAAGTAAAAACATAAACTATTTAAAAAAACTATCATGAAAAACCTAACAAAATTATTTCTCGGACTTCTACTGGCAGGAGTTGTATTAACAAGCTGTAAAGAGGCTGAGGAACTTGTAGATGTAAAATTCCCTGCAAATTACGAAGCTGAACTTGACGTTACTGTTGTTCCTTCAAAATCCGTAAACGGTACATTTTCGGTAAACGAAACAGTTGACCCAACAACCAACTCTGATTATTCATTATATCTTGATAAAATTAAAGATGTTAATATTACTGAAGTTTCGGGATTAGTACTTAGTGTAAATCCTAATATTACACTTTCATCCACAGTTATTGAGGTTTCAAACGGCACTTATAACGCTAATTGGGAGTACCTTAATATGCCAATTACAGTTGGTACTGTATTAACTCTTGATAATGATAA
>JASFZK010000093.1:0-4349 GCA_045267845.1 Bacteroidota bacterium
TGAAAAAATCCAGCTCTTTTATCTTTTGGAATGGTTAATGCATAACCATCTAAATCTGAATAATTTAAATGTGTTTCACCCTGAGAAACTATTATTTCTTCAGCCTGTGCACTCATACAAATCATTGTAATTAATGTCAAAATATTTTTTATCATATGCTACTCTATAATTGTAAAAGTTTTGTAGTAACTTGTGATTTTCTACACGCAGCTACTACAAAACTTTATTGAACTCTTAAACTAATTATACTTTAATTTAAAATGTAGTACTATCACCTAAAAATCCACAGAATGAATTAAAACATTTAGAATCAAAAGTAGAATCTGTATCTCTAGAATGTATCAAATTTAAATAATAGGTTGTATTCTTACTTAATTGACACCTAAGTGAACCATCAGTTCCTTCAGTAGACCATTTTAAAGCGCCAAAAGAAGTACAAGCACTCTGATTTAAATGTGTGACAAAATCACCTGGGCATTCACTTATGACCCACGTTAAGCCAAAAGCAGTAGGGCCTTCAAAAGTAGTCACAGGAATTGTCAACAAGTCACCTGTTAAATTACTTGAGCTAGTTGTAAACTGTGCTGCCATATATTTATCTTGATCAATTGTAAGTTTCATTCGATTTGCATTATCTGCCGGCCAATTTTGTACTAAGCCATCGCTCCATAGATTAGAAAACATGCCGTTATAACTTATACCTGGATCACCACCACCTACAGCAATAATTGTTGTATCCAATGTAATTCCAGCAGGAGGTTGTGGAGCAGAAGTACAGTTACTGCTTGTTGCAATATTAACAATTGCTTGTTCAGTATTTGAAGGTCCATTTGAATTATTACAATTTAATGTGAAAGTTGAAGGGGTTGTAATCGTAATCGGTGCAGTAGTATGGCTGCCATTTGTGACTGCCGACCCAGATAAAGATCCAGACCAAGAACCTGATTTAGTGCATGATGTTGCATCATTGGATAAATCGTACGTTAATGTTATAGTTCCTCCAGCTATAACTGAAGGTGATGATGCTGTGAAACTGTTAATTCTAGGAGCCGATCCACCACCACCTGAACCTGAACATAAAGTAGCATCGAATAACCTTTCACACAGTTCTAAGCCCGTCTCTACTGTCTCTGCTGATACATTCCCTTCATCAACGCCACTGGTAATTACATCTACTGTTGCTCCGTCTTTTAATGGAATAGTTAATGTTTTTGTTCCATTTTCATAAGTTAATTTTAAATCAACACTATTTACTGTAAAAGTAAAAAATATTGTAATGAATATGAATGACTTTAATAAAAAATTTTTCATGTTATATCTCTGTATGTGTTTTTTGGGCATTATACATTAGTATTTGTTAGAATTTTGTTTATTTAGAATCAATAAATATTAATATTAGTTATTTAATACAATATGTCCATTTACTTTTATTTTTAATAATTATATACAAATATTTTTAATTGAATCAATCCTCTTCATTTTCTATTTAAAAGAATGAATTTTACATTACTTAATACTATTTCCTGTATTTTCCTAAATGGTTTTGTATATATTTAAAACAAAAAAAAGTGAGTGATAAAATCACCCACTTTTAACTAGTTATTCTAGAAAAATATTTACTTAGTTAATATTTTTTGAATATCTATGTGCAAACAATCCAGAATAGTTAGCTAGTGTTGAACCACCACCTAATGTACCATTCACGAATTTCTGTACTGCAAAACCTGTTACAGGTAAACCATCATAGTTTCTTCCTAGAACATTGTTGTCAGTAAATTGTGTAGCAAACCACACATCAGCCCAACCAGCATCAAAACCAGGTCTTACAAACATATTGTTGTTAGATCCTAAGATATGAGATGAACCAAAAGTATCATCACCGTCGAAGAATTCTAATACATTAGATTCCCAACAAAATACTGGTCCAGTTTCACCTGGAGGAAGAGGAGAAGGAAGTAAATCGCCACCTGGTGGTTGCTGCTCTTCTCTGTCCCATCTTTCTATAGCAAATGGCTCACAAGCTGGTCTACCAATTCTGCTGTCATTACTAGCAACAAATGGAGGATAAACAATAAAACGTGTAAACGGTTGCTGTGGAATAGATGCGAAACCTGCTAAGTTAAATGCTACAAATGGATCAATATAGAAAGTCTTAGTTGGGAAAGTTACAACCCACTCAGTTTCTGCATTAATATCATCTGATAATTCAAACTCACCATACATGTGATCATGCATATAAATAGCACTTACTGCTTCTACATTACTGTCTAACCATTGGTCAGTTATAACTACACCGTTAAAGAATACATTACTTGTATCTTCAGAACCAGTAGCTAAACTAGGTGCTAAATCACCAGGACCAGTATGTTGTAAAGCAAGAGAATAAGCTTGAATAGCATCAGCGTTATAACTTACGCTAGTACCATCAGCAACTCTTAATAAAGTAGCAGAACCAAATAGTCCACCACTTCCATCAGGAGCAACCAAACCATCGTTTGGAGTACCTGACCATACACCACCATCCCAGTTAGCATCAACAACACTACAATCATCTGGAACACCAGAAGAATCATGTGTAACAGCTGAAGCTGCATCATCATTAGCAGCAGTATCAACAACAGAACCCATTTCAATCATTTCGAAATGACCTTCAGTACAACGCTCTAAAGAGATACCTAAGTTATCATATATACCAGTGTTAAGGTTAAAGTAACCAAATGGTAAGAATTCTTGAGTTGAACCCATAACTGTATTAGGTGCAATACAAGAATTATCATTTGTTATTAATTTAACAGATGGCTGACCAAGAAATGCGCCGTCAAATGCACTTACTGTAGAAGCAGTAGGTACTAAAGCAGCAGTCCAAACGTCATATGGAGACATATATAAGTTAAAATCTAAACACTCACGACTGTTTAAGCCTTCTAAGAATCTTACTTTAACAGCTTTTACTTGATCTGTTGTGTTTACAACTGAAATCAAAGTATTAAGATCATTATTTACAGTATAGTAAGGATACAAAAGAACCTGTCCTACACCATCTGAATTTAAGTTTACCGCATTTGATACACTTGCAATGCCAGCTACGCCAGCAATACCTGCAATCACAGCAGTAGTTAAATTATTTCTTTTCATTTTTAGAACTCCTAAAATTATTAATAAATACAGGGCTATAAAATCGTTTGTTAATCATATAAATAAACAATTCCATTATAGCTATTCGCAATTTTACGGTATAAAAGAGCAAACCACAAGAATAAAACTACAATTTCTTTATTTTTGCTTGCTCAGATGGAACAAAGTACCAAATGTTATCTTTCATCAACCATTTTTCTGTCACTTGTGATGGTACCACTATCTTGCTTCCTGTCATTGTGCCTTTAAATATAAATTCATATTCAATGTCTAATGTTACAGTACATAAATATGTTTCACTACAAGTTTTTTCTTTTATCTTGCTACTCAACCATTTTATTTGGCTTTGCTTTAATCTCACTTGATAAGAGTCTTTAGATTCATTGCTTTTCCAGCCAGGGCTTAAAAAATCATAAGCCTTATCAAAATTCTTATTGATTTTGTGATGCCAGAAATCTATTACTCTATTGTCCAATTTGTTTTTTTCTTTGTCCACACATGCGCTCATAAAAAAAAGCATGGTTAAAACTATTGTTAAATTAACTTTATTCATCATTTTCATTTTTCTCTGTATATTTTAAATATTTGTCATACTTATTCTTTAAAGGCTTGAGACCTTTAAATTGATTGGCATATTCTTTTGTCAATTGTTTTGCTTGTTCTGGGTTGTCTATTACCGTGGGTGTCAATAATACAATTAGTTCAGTTCTGTCTGAGCTTTTTGATTTAGATCCAAACAAATTACCTATCAGTGGTATTTTATTTAAAATTGGGACGCCTGCTGAACTTCTACCATTGTTAACGGTAATGAGTCCGCCCATGACGACAGTTTCACCACTTTGGACTGCAATTTCTGTAGATAATTCTCTGTTATCAATATCTCTATTATTATTGGCATCGGGTATGCCTGGTGTACTGACCTCTTGTGATAATTCAATGTAGACTAACCCACCTGGATTAATTCTTGGTGTTACTGTTAATTTTATTCCGGTCTGTAAATATCTTATCGAACTAAAAGTATTGTTATTACTATTATTAATTGAATTATTTTGAATGGGAATTCTTGTGCCTACATTGATTGATGCTTCTTTGTTATTAAGCACTAATATTGATGGCGTTGATAACACTGTGGCCATGCCTGAGTTTTCTGATGCATTGATAGTTGCTTGAACATCTACGCCTGTTAAAACATAAGTCAGTCCTCCTGCTCCCAC
>JASFZK010000094.1:0-5412 GCA_045267845.1 Bacteroidota bacterium
AGGAGACTTCTCCCTACGGTCGAAATGACAGCATGGTTCTGAGAAGACAACATGATTATGGGAAGACAACAAAGTACTACTCAACCCTCTCCAAATCCTTTACTCCGGCAAACTTAGCCTCAATCACCCATTCGCCAGTGTTATTAATAAAACCCCATTTGCCACCCTTTTTAACAGCAGCAAAACCATTAACAAAATCTCGTCCGGCTTCGTATTCAGCAGCAATTACCCAACTACCTTCATTATCGAAATATCCAAATTTACCATCTTTTCTGCCTTTGGCTAAACCATCACTAAAATCACTCCACAACTCTGTATCAGCAATATTAATTATTTCACCTGATTTGTTTACATATGCCCAACCACTAGCAGTCTTTATTCTTGCAAGTCCGCTTACCGATTCAAAATCTTTCGCTGATAGGAATTTAGGTTCAATAACCCACTCTCCTTTTTTATTAATGTAGCCTAACTTTTTGCTTTCTGTTTTTGCCCATGCAAGCCCATCATTAAAATATCCCACACTAACAAATTGAGCTGTAATAATTACTTTTCCATTTACGTCAATAAAACCATGCTTTTTATCAATGTTGGAGTAGGGGGCAAGTCCTTCGGTAAATCCCTTAACGTCAATTATATCATTACCTTCAATCTTAATTTCTTCACCCGACTTGTTAATTACAAAGAAGTCATCTCCTTTTTTAACAACAGCGTTGCCATTATTAAAAATTCTAACCATATCATACTTCACTTCAATGGCTAACTTGCCTTCAGTGTTCAAAAAGCCCCATTTTTTATCTTTCATCACAGCAACCATTCCATCAGTATAACCTTGAATACCACCAAATCCTATGAAACCTTCAATAAGTCTAAAACCTACTATTTCAGTTTTAAGTTTCTCTCCATTAGTGTTAATAAAAAAATACTTTTTTGATTCGTAGATTGGAGCAAGTCCATTTTCAGCAAACTGATAGCACTTTTTATACATGGGCTTAATAACAGTTTCTCCATCCTGATTTATGTATCCCCATAATTTTTCTCCAGATGGTTTTGCCTGAGTGATAAAAGTTTGTGCCGATACGCTAGCCGATACAATAATACTTAAAGCAATAATTAAAATAGTTTTCATGTTTTTAGGTCTTAATTCGATTAATATTTGATAATTCTATTATCTAAAATTTTCACAAAGTTAGTTAATAAATACACTTGTTTAATGTTTGAATAATTAATTGAAAAATTATTCGATTTTATCATTGTTTACATTTGATATTTCATAAGTTTGCCTTTATTTTTATAATGATTAATTATTGGAACAATGCATAAAATAGGAATTAGATACGAAGATAAATATGTAATGGAACGACGTGTTGCGTTGGTGCCCGATCATGTTAAAGCACTTATTGATAAAGGTCTTGAATTTGAGATTGTTACTTCTGCTAAACGCATTTTTAAGGATGATGAGTTTAAGGATGTTGGAGCTAGTATTGTTGACGAAGTAACTGATTCTTCGGTTGTTATTGGTGTAAAGGAAATGCCAATCGACTTTTTTGAAGATAGAAAAACATATATATTTTTCAGTCATACTATTAAAGGGCAGGCATATAATATGCCACTTCTAAAACAGATGATGGCTAAAAAAGTTAACCTTATTGAATATGAGCGTATTGTAAACGAAAAAAATCAACGATTAATATTCTTTGGTCGGTATGCAGGTTTAGCCGGTATGATAAATTCATTTTGGTCTGTTGGGCAACGATGGAAAGAATTGGGAGTATTAACCCCCTTTCTCGAATTGAAGCAAACCCATAACTATAATTCGCTTGACGAGGCTAAAGAAGCCATCGCAAAGGTTGCCAACGAAATAAAAAATGGAGGTCTGCCTCGTGATCTAGAGCCAATGGTTGTAGGATTAACCGGTTATGGTAACGTATCACAAGGTGCTCAGGAAATTCTTGATATGTTTCCTGTTAAAGAAATTTCCCCGGATGAATTACTAAAAACCTTTTCAGTTGGTCATAAGCCAGATAGTCTTTTCTATAAAGTTGTTTTTAAAGAAGAAGATCTTAGCGAACCAATTGATTCCAATAAGGAATTTGAACTACAGGAGTATTATAATCATCCTGAGTTATTTAAAAGCAAATTCGAACAATATATTCCACATCTTACCATACTCATGAATTGTATGTATTGGGACGATCGTTATCCAATAATTGTATCAAAAGATTATTTGGAAAAACTATACGAAAAAGGAAACCCAAAACTCATTGTAATTGGTGATGTTACATGTGATCCTGATGGATCAATTGAATGTACTCACAAAGGCACTGAAATTGAAGATCCAGTTTTTGTTTATGATCCGTTTACCCGAAAACCAACAATGGGATTTAAAGGTGATGGAATTTTAGTGATGGCTGTGGATATTTTACCAAGTGAATTACCCCGTGAAGCTTCACAAACATTTTCCGATGCATTGGTTGGTTTTATGCCCGAAATTGCCAATACTGATTTCAATGTATCAACTGAAGAACTTAAACTGCCATTTGCCATAAAAAAAGCACTAATTCTCCATAATGGTGAATTAACACCTGAATATCAATACCTAAATCAATATATATAATTTTTTATTTGAACCTAATAGTTAAAATCACAAAACAAAAAACCTGTTTAAGATGAAAAAAGTATTAATTCTAGGAGCTGGTTTATCAACTAGTAGCCTAATTGATTATTTGCTTAATAATGCCATTGAGCACAATTGGCACATAACAGTTGCTGATATTGATGAAGAAACTGCACGATCTAAAGTTAATGGGCATGAGCGGGGATCAGCAAAAATATTCGATATCAACGACGATACCGAGAGTTGGCGCACAATTGCCAAAAATGATGTGGTAATTTCCATGCTTCCGGCATCAATGCACCATCTTGTTGCTAAAAAATGTATCGATTTAAGAAAGCCAATGTTAACAGCTTCTTATGCATCCGAAGAAATTAAAGCATTGAATGATGAAGCTATTAAAGCCGGTATTCCCATTTATATGGAGTTGGGTCTCGATCCTGGTATTGATCATATGTCGGCAATGAAGGTAATTAATCGTATAAAAGATACCGGTGGGGAGCTTACTTCATTTTACTCATTTACAGGTGGTTTAATTGCTCCCGAAAGTGATAATAACCCATGGAATTATAAATTTACCTGGAATCCGCGTAATGTGGTTTTGGCTGGCAACGGTGTTTCACAGTTTATTCATAATGGGCGTTATAAATACATACCATATCATAGATTATTTGATCGTGTTATGTTGCGAAAGATATTGCAATATGGTGAATTTGAGGTATATGCCAATCGTGATTCTCTTAAGTACAGGGGAATCTATAATTTGAAAGATATTCCTTCTATGTACCGAGGAACAATAAGGCGCCCTGGTTTTTCAAAAGCTTGGAATGTATTTGTAAGACTTGGTATGACTGAGGATGATTACACTATTGAAGATTCGGAAAATATGACTTACAGGCAATTTCTAAATACTTTCCTTAGATATGAACCTAATGTTCCTGCCGAAATTAAACTTCAGGAGTATTGTAAAAATGCATCGGATCCTGTTGTTATGGATAAGCTTAAATGGTTAGGTATTTTTGATGACAGAAAAGTTGGACTAAAAAATGCTTCACCTGCTAAGATATTGCAAAAGCTTCTAGTGGAGAAATGGAGTATGGATCCGGATGACCGTGATATGATAATTATGCAGCATGAGTTTAAATACAAATTTGATGGAATTGAGAAAATGATTGTATCAGCAATGGCAATTATTGGTAAAGACCAAACAGAAACTGCTATGGCAATGACCGTTGGTTTGCCTTTGGGTATTGCAACAAAGCTACTTCTAACTGGTAAATTTGAGCATACTGGGGTTAATTTGCCCATCGATAAAGATATTTACGAACCAATTCTCACAGAGCTTGAAACTTTTGGTATAAGTTTTGAAGAGAATGAGTACATGATTGGATAAAAACAATCGAAGTGCTTAAAGTGCCTTGAGTTTTTGGAGTACCCAAAGTAACTATGGTATTCAAAGATTCAAGGCATTTTTATTTAATGTAAACTACAAATAATGAAATACTTACTATTATTAATACTCATTGGTATTGCAATCTATTATGCCACTAATTGGCAAAAATCATCCAATAAAAAATCTGGCGGTGGCAAGTCCAATGGGAATCCATATGATGGAAATTCCAATACCTCCACTGATAATGGACCTTACGCAAAACAAAAAAATGGTGGACAACGCCAAGCATCAAGTATAAACTATACAAAATGGGTAGCTGGAGGGCTAGGTTGGGCCTTTGGCGGACCAATTGGTGGGCTATTGGGATTTATGTTTGGCTCCATGGTTGGCGGTAATGGCATGACAAATGGGCAGATTGGTCAAACACGAACCGGTGACTTTAATGTATCATTATTGATACTTACGGCTGCGGTGATGAAAGCTGATGGTAAAGTTACAAAATCAGAACTCGATTATGTAAAGAAATTTATTTCCAATAATTTTGGTGCAGCCCGAGCTCCTGAGTATGTTAAAATTCTAGGTGAACTCATTAAAAAGGATTTTAATCTTCAGGATGTGAGTTACCAAATAAAGCAGTACATGGATTATTCATCACGCTTGATGATTTTGCAATTTTTGTTTGGTATTGCCCTTTCTGATGGCAAATCTCACGAAAATGAAATGAACGTAATCGAGACCATAGCATCATATTTAGGAATAACGAATAATGATTATGCTTCCATAAAAGCAATGTTTATTAAGGATACGAATAGTGCGTATCAAATTCTTGAAATTTCGCCTGATGCAACAAATGATGAGTTAAAAAAGGCATACAGGGAATTAGCTAAAAAATATCATCCTGATAAAGTAAGTCATCTTGGAGAAGAAATAAAAAAGGCTGCGGAAGTTAAAATTACAGAACTTAACGCTGCTTACGATGCTGTTAAAGAGGAGCGAGGAATTAGCTAATTGGGAGGGGGCTATTAATTCCTAATTAGTGCCTCTAAGAAAATTCTGAATTTTTCAAATGGCTTTAAGAAGGCCTTAAGAACAAGGCTTGCGAAGCATTTAGAACCTATGAGTTTACTTTTGTAAATGATTGGTTATAAATGCAAGTGTAACGCAGTTATTGACGTTTTCTTAGAGCCACTAATTAATCATGAAACCTCCATGAAGCCCCAAAATAAACTCTTGCATCTTGTGCAGGATAATTTGGGGCTAAATAATATCTGTAATCTCCAAAATATCCATTAAAATGGGCCATTCGTACAAATAGTCTGGCTCGTTTAACCATAAGAGTTACATAGAAATCAGCATAAGGATAATTACCTATCTTTTTATCATTTTGAATATAGAATAGTCGCAACTC
>JASFZK010000095.1:0-10421 GCA_045267845.1 Bacteroidota bacterium
AAAGTCTCACCGTACAGACGATGAAACGAAAAATGGGATAGTAATTTTATACTTTTTGAATAATTGTAATCAACGCTTCCATCAACATTTAGAGTGTATTCTTTAACAATCTTCAAATAATTGGCATCAGCATTCTCATTTTGTGAAAATGCAAGGTTAGTTATTAAAATACAGAAAATTATGATTAATATCTTTTTCATGATAATTGCTTTTTAAGGATGCTTATTTTGTTATTTCGATAATGATTGGTGTTGTGGCAAACTCTTTTTGTGCTTCTACAATTTTCTTAAAAGATGTCCAATCATCAGGTTCGTATATCCGCTTAGTAAGAATAACTTTTTCGCTGAATCTAAAGGTTTGACCTACTAATTCGATTTCTCCTTCAAAAGATACTGTTTCATCTCCAACTTTTTCAACAAAATCGTTGGGTAGTAACTTGCCTACGGCAGGTAATTTAACCGACTCACTCAACTCAACAAGTCTTGAGCATCTATCCTTAAACCCAAACTTTCTGTCGGTAATATTTGTACTCATGTATAAATGGGACATACCTCTTTTAAAAAGGTTTGAAGCAACCAAAGGGGTAAAGATTATTTCCTCTTTGGTTACAATTGCATAATCGGGAATAGTGTACTTTACTGTTATGTGAATATTTTTGGATAAGTATTCATACGGTTTGCCGTAATCAATATCAATAATGTTTGCTAGGGGAGAAATTATAAGTAATTCTTTTTCAACTGATTTTCTCCATTCAGTTTTAAAATTACTTGTAAACATTCTTCTTATTGAAGCATCTGATTGTCCTTCGGCGGTAAGCAAAAACTCCCCTTCAAGAGTGCCATTATTAAGTATTTCAGATTTTCCTGCTATTTTAAAGAAATGGTTTTCAGGTGATGAAATTGGTGTTACCATCAGGTCGGCACCTTCGGGTAAGCCCATTAAATAATTTTGTTGCTGCTCAGCACTCGACCACAGTTCGCGTAAGAAAGGAACCCATGTTGGATCGAGCATTTTATAATCTCCATTCGATAATTTTACAACTGTAACGCTATGATTAAATTGGTCGGCAGGAATATAATCGATTCTTGATCCAGCCATTGTCATAGCTGGATAGGACTCGAAACCAGCTGATCTTAACATTGTTATCAGCATTCCAGCTTTGTCTTTACACACTCCGCAGCGATCGGTGAAGTTCATATCACCACTGTGTAATGTGAAACCTTCACCTTCACCCATCGAAATACCCGAATATCTTATTTCATCCGCACACCAATGTGTTAATAAGGATATGGAATCCATCTCATCCTTGGCATTTGCAAGTATTTCATTTACTTTTTTATCGATTTCAGGAGTTGAATTAAAACTGCCGTAATCTTCATTAACTCCATAAAACCATAGTGATTTTGCTTCCCAGTTAGGGCTTGTCGAAATTAATAGTTTAGGTGCCACATCCGATAAGGCAACCATATTTGGCTCCCTTTTAATTGGCATAATGTCTTTTTTTATGAAAGTGTAAATCATTCTATCATTTGCCAATATTGCTGAGGATTCGGCTTCACCATTATAGAATCGATATTGTATTAACTTTTCTTGTGGGACATTGACACTATAGTACTTTAGTAGCAATGGGTCACTACTCCAAAATGGTACGATATCATAAAAATGGCCTCTCATTGGTGGTATATATCTATCGTCTTCCTCTTCATACAATAATGCATATGTATATCCCTTTTTAAAAAGCACCACATCAATGGCATCACCTGGCTCAAGTCTGCCAACCTCAATCATTTTCTCCATTGCTCCCCAATAAATCATACGTGCAGGTGCCGGATAATCATATACTTTTGATATATCGAGCTTTTCTATTTCACCACTTTTACGATAAATAGTAACACTTTTTATATCGACATAAGCCGATAATGGGTCATAACCATATTTAATAACATTAAGTCTTTTGGCTCCAGATGTGGTAAGAACCTTATACAAAGTATGCGTATTGTAATAGCTTAGGCCACTCTCTTGCATATCCACAACTGTGCTGTCGAAAATGATTAGTACATCACTATTTGGAAAATCCTTGCTGGATCCTGCATCTTTAATTAAGTCAGGTATTGTGCTTGATATCAAAAGTTGTGATAGAAATAAAAATGCTATCAAGGGAAAGAGTCTTGTTTTCATAATTCAGGTTTTAAGAATCAGGCGTAAAGATAAAAAAACTATAGATCAATAATTAACGCACCTTGAGTATGATAGCAATTAAACAACCATTGGTTTAGGATTGTACCACAACAGTATTTTATTTTTTGATTATAATTTTCTTCCTTATTACTGTTTTTTCAGTAAGAAACTCAATGAAATAGATACCTTGATCGAGAGATGATAAGTTCATAATATTTGGCACTTCATTTTTCTGCAAAACTTTTTGACCAGAACTATTATAGATAGTAATTTCTTTCAGTTTAATATTATTTTCATTGATTAGCCTTAATTGTCCAGATGTTGGGTTAGGGTACACTTCTATATTCTTGTCAGTCGATTCAGGGACGCCTGTATTTAAATCAGAGTAATGATATATTATCCTATTTTCTTCATACAATTCTCCATCTTTTTCATTTAGAATTACAAAGTCTGTTGGCTTATTATTCATTTGGTTAATATATTCCACTGGATAGCTCACATATGTTGGGAAATAACACTCTGAAATTGTGTAATTATAATCGTAATTGTAATCATGTTCTATTCTTAAGAGCCAATTTGTGCTGTCTGTTGGACTATAGAACTGGTAAACAGAAAGATTATCGTTGTAATCATAACCAAATTCTCTTTTATTAATCTGATGCCATTCTAAATCACTGTACCATCGACTTCTAATTAAGAATATCTTTTTTCCGTAATTATCATAATTTGATTCTTCCTTACTGTCAAACCTCCAATGATTTTCAAACTTATCCCAGTAGGAAAGTTGGTCAATCTTATCAAATCCATTTGAATTATAGAAATTCACAATTCGAGCATCGTTTATTAAACTGTAAGTGGCATAGTCTAAGCTTAAGAATAAAATAGTAGAATCCTGATTATTATTGTTATAAGTATAAATTGATTTATTCATATCTGTCCAAAGCAAGGTATTATGATTCAACCTTTTTTCGAGATAAGTATCAAGTTTTCCAAAGGAGTAATAAGTAAATTCTTCGGTTCTATACGCTTCTGACATATTAGAGTCAGTAACATATGTTGAATAAATCTTTAATTGTAATTGATTGTTACTGTTGTAATTAAATTCTGTTTTCCATTTACAAATCCATTCATTTGTGGCGTAATCTTTTTCTGTGAATTTTTCCAGTTTTATATTACTATCCTCATAATATTCATATTCGTATTTATCAGTTGAAATCCATTGATTTGAATCTATATGCCAATAGTTATTTATTTCGAGAATAGGATTATTGAATTCATTGAATAGTTTATCAGTTTTATTATTGGGAATCCAGTCATTAATATTATCATCCCAGCCATAACCAATTGTAGCAGTTGTATTACCATATTCATCGTATAAATACTCCCGCTTGCTTGTTTGGATCCATGTGTTTATATCTTCATAGTTCATCATGTAAATAACACTATCTAGTTTCTGTTTAGCATTAAAAATTGAATTTGCAGAAATATCTTTGAGTTGACTGTAATTTGAGCAACCAATAATCTTGTTGTGAAAATTAATATTTTCTGAAAAATCTATTCTTTCGGATTCAAAAGGAGAAATCTTTTTATGGTTTATATCTTGTCCTAAAGAAATTGTAGCGATTAAGGTGCAAATGTGAAATATAATTAGTCTTTTCATGATTAATTTATTGTTATATTATTTTAATCGTGCGTGGCATCGTGTTTAAACGGTGTTGCTCTCATGTGCATGCATTAGCGCATTTATAAATTAAAAATAATTTACTCGCAATACTTTCGAAAACTATTGGTAGCCCGTATCTACTGGATATTGTACTTTTTAGTTATCACTCCCTTATCAGTTAACTTACGCTCGATATAGAAACCATAATTAGGTTTTGGTATTTTTCTGCCTAGTATATCATAATAATCCACCGATAAGACTTTAACAGGAACTGTTTGAGTATTTGAAAAATGTTCATCTATTTCAATGATTACTTCATTATTACAAAGTTCTATTATTTCATTTACTTGAAGTGCACGACTCCAAAATGTAATTTCATCAACTTGTCCATCAAAATAAGTTGGCGGTTGACTATGAGTAAAATCTACAATACCAACTACTGCAGGTGCAGATTGATTACTATATTCTACAACCTCATAACCAGTCCCACTAAGTTCTCCTGGTTTATACTGGCAGTCGAGGTAAATATGCATATCCTCTGGATTATGCCAAATAACTACAAGTTCATGCCATAGTCCCGCAGAAATAGTATCGTACATTGTTTTGCTTCTTCTATTTTGTGGGCCACTGCCTCCACCATCTCCATAAAATACACCTATTTTATGATCTACTTCAAGAATAACACCAAAACCAAAATACATTTCTGGTACAAAATCGTTGAGAAATATTGAAGCATGAATTCCTTCAGGAAAGTTATTCACTTTAAATCTCATTCTAAAGGTGGCAGGAAACCCAACTTTATATAGTGAAGAGTACGGAATATTTATATAATTATCTATTCCGTTCAATTGATAAGCTGAATTTGGATTTCCATACTCATCTTCAGTAAGTGTTCCATTGGTTTCTGCATTTAAACCATTTCCACTATCATCAAAAAGATTACCATTGCAGGGATAATAAAATATTAAACTATCATTAATATTCTGACTCCAGCTCAATATTCCCATAAACATAAGGACAATTATTGTAAATATTTTCATTATAATGTACATTTTAGTTAAATCGATTTATTTTCTTGTATGTCAACCCAATTGTTTGTATTCCACTATTCTATTCCTTCTTATATTTTGCATAGTGCAACTCAAATATATGCGTAAAATTACCTTTATTTATTTTTACCTTCTTGTTAGATATATAGATTATATCACAAATGTATCATGAATTAAATGCTTTTCTATTTTCGTTTATTTAGTTCTGTTGTAATAGGTTAAAGATCTGTCCCAAAGGTAGGAATTATTTCATCATATCATTGCAAACGATTAATTATTGTTTTGGTTATAAATTTTATTTTGCTGATATGTTCATATTTCTGACTCCAACTGCCCCAACTGATTCAAGCGTCCTAGCTTGAATGTAATAAATACAATCGAAGTGATTGGAATGGACAGCTGAGACATGGTTATATTATATCAAGCGTGGACGCTTGATACATATGGAAGTGAAGGGCATTTGTCTCACACCATGCCTCCCAAATCCATGACAGATTAAAGACCACCAGGTGAGTCCAAAGATGGTCCCTATGAGTAGAAAAAGGCATACTAAATGCAATAGGTGGTAAAACTTTCAATAAATTTGGGTTATTATTTTTCATTAAGTTATTAAGATTTATATTTGCTTCAATTAGCACTATAAAATCTGACTAAAAAAAAGGAAATATGAAAATACTGTATAAGTTCCTGAAAATAGCAGGTCTAATTATATTATCAGTTATCCTTTTCATGATTATTACTGTAGTGGTAGCTAAAATATTTGAAGACGAATTAGCATCCTTTACCATCAAGAAATTAGAAAGTGAGATAAATGCCCCCATGTCCATTGGCAAAGTTTCACTAATACCACTTTTTTCTTTTCCCAGACTAAGTGCCGAGATAAACAAACTATATATTGGTGACCCCCAAAGCCAAAATAGTGACACCCTTTTCTTCATTAATAGTTTAAAGGTTGGCCTTGATTCTTGGGATCTGATATTTGGAGTTTACACAATTGATGAGGTTGAAATATCAGGTTTAGATTTTGAATATACAATTGATAAAAGTGGGAAATCAAATATCGACTTCCTAATTAATAACTTTGTTGATACAAATACTGAAAATACAGATGATACAGTAGCAACACATATTGACATTAGCGCAGAGAAAATAAAATTGGAAAACATTCATATTAGCTATTATGACAGCCTAACAAATATAGGATCACAGGTAACGATTCCGGAAATTACCATTAAAGCCACAACCAAAAACAACAACTATAAAGGGAAAACCAACGGGTCCATTGTTTTAAGTCACTGCCTTTTTAAAGATACAAAAGTAGATCAAATGGAATCATGCACTGTAACTTTCGATTTGGAGTATGAAAACGATGAAGCAATAATTAATAAGTTATCCATAAGTAGTGAAGGTATTGTTTTGGGTATGGAAGGAGTTTTTAGCAATAGCGATGGGCTTGGGCTCAATGCAAATATTGAAGCAATCGGTATAGATTTTAATATCTTGAGTAAATACATTCCAAACCAATATATTAACCTTTTTGAAGATACAAACCTAACTCAAATGGAGTCCATTAGCTTAGATTTGAACTTGGATTATAAGGATAAAAATATCGATATTAAAAAGCTTTTGTTACATAGCGAAGGTCTTGATTTGGGAGTTAATGGAACTATCAATCTTAGCGACACGCTCTCAATATATGCCAACCTTGAAACGCTTAAACTAGATTTTGATATCTTAAAAAAATATATCCCGGAGCATTATTTCAAAGAATATGGAATTATTGACATGGGAGGTATTATGGATATTTCGGCAAAGATAGCAGGTAAGTATGCCGATTCCACATTACTACCTAGGGTTGATGCTAATGCAAATTTCAGAAATATAAGGATTCAAACCACAGATTATCCACAGATTAATGCTATTAATTTAACATCTACCATTACTACTGGTGAAAAATCAGACCTAAGTGAGGCTTCTGTTCACATCACTAATGCTGAGATAATTTCCCCTGGTAGCTATGTTCATATTGAAGGAACCATAGTGGGTATAGAAAATCCCAAATACAATGTTAGTTCAAAGCTGGATTTAAACTTGGTGGAATTTAAAAACTTAATTCCTGACAGTCTTGTCAAATATCTGGAAGGGAATATAACTGCATTGATTAATACAAGTGGCACTTTGCCTGAAAAGGTTACAGATAATTTTGTGGATTATTTACTGGATAATACCACTGTTTCCTTGTACGTAAATGAAGTATCTGCTTTGATAACTGATTCGTTGCAAATTGAGAGTTTTAGCACTTACATTAATTATTCACCACAAGAATCAGGAGTAAAAAGAATTCAAATGGATAATCTTAATGTGGAATCTGAAGCATTAAATATCAACCTGCAAAATTCCTCATTATCTGCTATTGTATCCGGCAAAGTTGCTGATCCTCTACATATGAGTGCCAAATTAAATTCATTCAATATTCAAAATGGGAATAATCGAATTACTGGTAATGGAGAAATAAATAACTTTGAAACTCCTGAGTTCAATATAAATACGACCATTGTTCTTAAACTAGAAGAATTATTGCCATTTGCGCCGGATTTGCTGATTAAAAACATGTCAGGAACTGTTGAAGCCCACATTAAATTACAAGGGAAAATCAACCCCGATTCGTTGGATTCTCAATTATTGCCAATCCTTTTTGAGAACAGCAGTTTCGATCTTACATTCAATAATATTACTCTTGCGTTTCCTGATTCTATCATGAATATTGATAGTATTTATGCACACATAGGTTTGAAAAATGACATCCTAACTATTAATAATTTTTCTGCAAACTATAATGGCTTAAAATTTGAAATGGACTCAACCAAAGTGCACAACCTATATAAAGCTGTTATTCTGAACCAAAAAAAGGAATTTTATGTTAATACACACGTTAAGTTTGGTGATATCTTTTTTGATGATTTTAAACACCTGATGGCTTATGGAGAAATAAAAACAGACATCGATACTATGGCCAGTAGCCAAAAATTTTCCATTGACACAATCGTTAAAGTTAAACCCCAAAACTGGACATATTTGATTCACGGATCAGTTTCAGTAAATAGCATTATTATCGATTCGATAGCTCTTGATGACTTTAATATCAACAGGCTTCATATTAATGATATGTCATCACTTTTTAAGTTTTCTGACAGTTCATATATACTAGACCAATTCAAGTTCAATGTGTTTGAAGGTGAAATGAACAACTCCTTGCATTACAAAGTAAGAGATGATGGTACACAATCTGTTTCCACACACAATATTATTCACAATATGAATATCCGGACAATGCTCCGTGATATGGATAATTTCGGAATGGATTCGCTTATAACCTTCGAAAATATTAGTGGGTTATTCTCAACTGACTTAAATACATTTGTCCCCATTGATGACTCCATCAAACTTGATAAAATGATGGTTAGCGGCGAGATAACATTGGAAAAAGGAGGTGTTTACAATTTCCCACCAGCACAGCAAATTTCAAAATTTACAAGTATCAAAGAGCTCAACAATATCCAATTCAAAACCCTACGAAGCAATATCTTTATGTTTAAAAATAAACTTTACATTCCAAGAACCAATGTTGTTAGCAATGCTTTGGATATAGCAGCTTTTGGAATGCAAAGTTTGGATGGTGATAGTGATTATCACATGGAAATACATTTGAGTAACATACTTTTCGGGAAATCGAAAAGAAGAAATAAAAAACAAAATAAAGGCGGTGAAGAAATAGATGAAAAGTCGCTAAAGAAAAGTTCCCACAAAGTAAGATATATCGTTACAGAAGGAAAACCAAAAGTTGGCAGGGATACAAAGGATAAACGCGATGCTATGATGAATAAGATAAGAGTACAAAAGAAGATGCTTGACTTCATTTTCTTCCCCAAAAATATCCATTATAATACTGAATCTGAATAAATCATGAATAATGTGGTTAGATTATGAAAAATAATTAATTTTGTTTACGTAATTCATAATCTAATTTATAATTCAAAAAGCATTAAATTGCTATAAACTTACTTTAGCGTACATAAAAAAATTGTTAAACGAGTTTATGGAAACGTGCATGTGACAGATAGGAGCAGAATGGTTGTATTTTATTACAAACTTTGTAACCACCTTTAATTTAACTAATTACTAAATTTTAAAAATATGAAATTATTAAAATCATTGACGGCCATTGCTATTATAGCATTATTCTCGTTATCATTTTCAGGTTGTGAAAAATCGGAAGCTGAAAGCTGCGAACAACAGGATATGAATGAGATTCTTAACTGTGGGGAGGAAAAAAATGTGGAAGTATGCTGTACAACAGGATCCTCTTGTGTTTACATGTATAACGGAATAGAGTATCCAGACACAAATGTGGGACTGAATGATTTGGCAGATGCATTGGGCTGTACATATAAAAGCTCAGCTGATTATGACAAGCAGAAGCTTCTTATTATTAAACATCTGATTGCATTGAAGGACCGTGCGAGTGGTGGAGTTTGATAATTTGGGCACCTGTATCTCCGCTCATTCGAATTTGCAACTTTCTCGTCCTCGTTTTAACGCGGACGAGTCATAAATTAAATACTAACTAGAACCAAAGCCAACCACCTTTTTTCATTCGCTTCAGTTTCTTGTTCAAATCCTTCGTACTTAAATTAATAGCGATAATTTTGCCTTCGCCATCAAGCAGTATACTAGATGGAATCGACTTGATATTATATGTGATTGCTGCCAAAGACTTCCACCCTTTCATGTCACCAACATTTATAAAGTCTCCAATACCATCCTTTTCGATAGCATTTTTCCAGGCTATCTCATTTCTGTCGAGTGAAACTGAAAATATCTCAAAGCCTGTTTCACCATCATCAAAATCTGAATCTTTATAATTATTCAATACCTCAACTAGTTCTGGTGCCTTACTACGACATGGCGCACACCATGCTGCCCAGAAATTTATCAGTACTATTTTTCCTTTTAATTGCGAAAGTTTAAGATCATCACCATCAACAGTTGGAAGCTCTATTTCTGGAGCCATTTTCCCAATTTCAATCCCATCCAGATTTACCCTCTTTTGGGCAAACATATTATTTGCTAATAGAAAGAAAAGAGTAATTATTATGGTTAGTGTGTTTTTCATAAAATTTAAAATCTTAAATAATGTCCTTCAAAATAATATCAAATATTGAATCAAGTATAATCATACAAATATAGTACAAGAAACATAAGGGTATCTTAATAACACATTCATACTAACCAATCATTCATCGAGAAAACCAAATTATCCAAATGCAATAATATTGGAGTGCAAAAAATAATACTTACAACATTGGGATTAGAGTAAGGAAATCATTTTCTTTGCAGTGAAAAGAATATGGATACAAATCGGATCAATATTCAGTTTTATGATCAATTACTGCAAGCCGGTCCCGTAGTTCAATGGATAGAATGTGAGATTCCGGTTCTCATGATTCGGGTTCGAATCCCGACGGGATCAC
>JASFZK010000096.1:0-26119 GCA_045267845.1 Bacteroidota bacterium
TGGAAACCCATTGGAAAATTAGCTGATTATATTGTTCTCGACAAAGATTGTAATGACTGTAAACATGGTGGTAGATGTGAATGCATACTTAGTATTACAGCAGATCAGGTATATAAAAAACTTATTTCGTAAAAGAGAAGAAGTTGTACTTAATAAGCTGTGTTTAAATTTTAAAATAGAAAGTGCTACCTACTCCAAGTTCACTTTCTGCCCATATATCACCACCTTGTTTATCAACAAACTCTTTGCAAAGGATTAGGCCAATTCCGGTACCTTTTTCTTTTTTCGTACCTAAAGTAGAATTTGCAAATTCTATTTGAAACAAACTATTCAACTTTTTTTTACTCATTCCCACTCCATTATCAGAAACAGCAATGGTTATACCAGATTCGCTTTTTTTAGTACTTATACTTATCTCTCCATTAATATTAGTAAATTTAATGGCATTTGATAACAAGTTACGCAATATGGATTCGGTTATATTTTTGTCGAGTACAGCTATTATTTCACCATGTGTATCCAGCTTAACACTAATATTTTTTGCTGAGATTGTATTTTGAGAACGAGCCACACACTTATCAATTAATTTATGCAGATCTGTTTTTACAGGCTTAATTACTGTGATTCCTGTTTGTGCTTTAGCCCACTCAAGTATATTGTCTAATAAAGCAATTGTATCAATTGCTGATTGTTTTGTGATATCGATGTATTCAAGTATTTCAATTTTATCTAGCTCATCATAGTTTTTTTGAAGCAAATCTGTAAACGAAACCACTGTACTTATGGGGCTTTTTAAATCGTGGCCAATAATTCGGAAGAAAGTATCTTTGGTAGCATTTAATTGTTCAAGCTTTTTATTTTTGGTATCTATTTCTTCATTTTTTAAACGAAGTTGTTTGTTTAATTTGGTTTTTAAGAAATTTGTTCGATAAAGGAAAATAATCAAGAGTAAAAGAAAAAGTACCCCCAAGGTAAATAGCAAAATAAAGTTATTCTTTTCTTTAATATGAGCTGTTTTAACTTCGTTATCTTTTGCCAAAATAATGTACTCGAAGTCTTCTTGTTTTAAAAGTAAATAATTAAGCTTTGTTTCTTTTTCCTCGTTAAAAATGCTGTCACTATATAATTTATACTCTTTATGATAATTGTAAGCATTCTCAAAATCACCATTCATGGAATAACTTGTTGCAAGTATTTGGGTGATATTTTGGATATCCCATTTTGCATTAATTTCTTTTGCTAATCTTAAGCTTTCTTTTCCGTAATATATGCTTTTGTTAACATTGCCAAGCATTTGTTCAGTTATGGCCAGACCAGCAAAAGCATATGATTTTCCCCACTTATTTGTGCTGGTTTTATTATTTATAACCTTGAAAAATGATTCGTTTGCTAACGAATATTCACCTTGGCCATTATAAATATTACCCATTAGTGTATTTAATTTAACCAATTCTTCAGCAGATTTTAATAAGGTGTTTATTACGACGGATTTTTTGGTGTATAACAAGGCAGTATCATAATTTTTAGAGTTTAAATATATTGCGGCAATGTTGTAATAATTTATTGCCAATAATGAACTGTCTCCCGTTTCATCGCATAATAGAGCTGAGTTTATGTGATTGTCAATGGCTGCTTGTTCATTATCAAGGATGGTGAAAATAATTGCTATATTATTCAACCCAACTGCAATGCCGTTTTTATTTCCACCTTTTCGGCTAAGACTAATGGCTTGCGTAAAGTAATCCAATGATTCATCAAATTCTCCTTGTCTATATTTTGCACCACCCAACCTGTTTAACAAAAGTACTTGAAGTCGATTATTTTGTTCTTTTAGCGCTATTTTGTATGCAGTAGTATAATAGTAAACAGCTGAATCAACATAATTGTATTTAAGTGAATCACCAATCTGCATCAATAAACTAATCTCTTCATTTTGTGTAATGGTACTATTGGTGCTTATTTGTATTTTGATTAGTGAATCTAGATTGATTAACTTTTCGGATGCAAAAATACTTCCACTCCAAATAATTAAAATACAGAATATCCAACTAATGTGTTTCATAAAATAAAGCAAAGAAAGGAAGTTTTATTAGATCAGTAAATAACTGAGTTACTTCCTGTAGTTTATACCTGATTCTGGTTTCGGTGTATATCACAAAATTAAAACATTTTTTATTATTAAATAATTATTCGCAAACTTTATATATGGCAAGCAGTTAAAATTATGTATTTTTGACTTACCGATAATCAAGATTTTCCAGGCGTAAAATTAGTTATTGGCACAAAAAATTTGAAACTATGACGTTTGTTAAATCGGTGCTTAACTGGTGGCTTAAAAAGCGAATTCATCAAATTGAACTTTTTAAGAAATATCCGTTTGAGGTTCAGGATGAGGTTTTTAAAAAGCTTATTTCCACTGCTCGTGATACTGAGTGGGGTAAGAAATATGATTATCGATCTATTAATTCCGTATCTGATTTCCAAAATAGGGTCCCTATTAATTCTTACGAAGATATTAAACCATTAATCGATAGATTACGCAAGGGTGAGCAAAATATACTTTGGCCAGAAGAAATAACATGGTTTGCCAAATCATCAGGTACAACAGCTGGTAAAAGTAAATTTATCCCTGTTAGTCCTTCAGCGCTTGATGAATGTCATTTTAAGGGTGGTAAAGATATGTTAGCTATTTATTTAAATCTATTTCCCGACTCAGAGCTTTTTGAAGGCAAAAGCTTGGTAATGGGGGGTAGTAGGGATATTTTCGAAATAAGTAATACCACATATATCGAAGGTGATTTATCAGCAATATTAATGCACAATTTACCTTTTTGGGCGCAATTTAAGCGTACTCCATCACTAACAATTGCTTTGATGGATGAGTGGGAGAACAAACTTGAGTTAATGGTTGAGTCAACTATGACACATGATGTGCGTGGCATTTCGGGTGTTCCCTCATGGATGCTTGTTTTATTACGCAAGATTCTTAAAAAATCGGGAAAACAAAATTTACATGAAGTATGGCCAAATCTGGAAGTCTTTTTTCATGGTGGAATTAATTTTGAGCCATATCGCGAGCAATACAATAGCATTATTTCACCTGATAGAATAGTATATTCAGATACATATAATGCATCGGAGGGTTTCTTCGGAATCCAAGATCAAAAAGATAGTACAGATTTACTATTAATGCTTGACTACGGAGTATATTATGAATTTTTGCCAACCAGTGAATTTGAATCCGGTAGCGGGAGGGCTGTTCAACTGGCCGACGTTAAATTGGGTGTAAATTATGCACTAATTATTAGTACTAATGCCGGGCTCTGGCGTTATATGATTGGCGACACTGTTGTTTTCACATCCCTAAATCCGTTTAGGATAAAAATTACTGGCAGAGTAAAAAACTTTTTGAATGCTGTTGGTGAAGAACTGATAATTGAAAATGCGGAAAGTGCCCTTGCTGTTGCTTGCCAAAAAACTGGTGCAGAGATTAGTGAGTATACTGCTGCACCATTGTTTGAAAATGATGAGGTAGCACATCAGTGGTTAATAGAGTTTGATAAGGAACCCGAAAATCATCTCTTCTTTGGTGAAGTATTCGACAATGCTTTAAAATTTGTTAATTCTGATTATGAGGCAAAGCGATATCATAATTTGGTACTTAAGCCTCCTGTAATTGTAAATCTTGAAAAAGGCACCTTTTATAATTGGATGAAGGTGCGCAATAAACTTGGTGGACAAAATAAGGTCCCCCGCTTATCTGGCAGCCGAGAATATGTAGATGAAATCCTTAAACTAAAGATGATATAGTAAAAAGTAAAATTATTGTAGAATAATATAGTGCTAATTATCTCCTCTAGTTCTGCTATCGCGTTTAACTGTTTGCATAACATTTCCTACTTCGTCAAGCACATCGTCACTAATATCATATTTAGGATTACCATAAAGTAGTGTCATTCCACCAGCTTTGTCAAAAACAAACGAATAATTACTGGTTGCAGCAATACTTTCTATGGCGTTATAAACCTTTTCTTGAATTGGTTGAACAAGCTCTTGGCGTTTCTTGTAAAGATCCCCTTCCGATCCAAAGTATTTCCGTTGAAGATCTTTAACTTCTTTCTCCTTGTTAATTATTTCTTCTTCTCTTTTGTGTTTAATATCATCTGGCAACAGCACTGATTCGGCCTGATACTTTTGATACATTTCACTTACCTTGTCGTAAATAGACTCAATTTCTTTTTGCCATTTTTTAGATATTTCATCTAACTCATCTTGCGCATCCTGAAACTCTGGAATATTATCCAGTATATATTGAGTATCAACGTATGCGTACTTTTGCGATTGAGCAACTACGGAAATATTTCCAAGTAACAATATTGATATTAATAGTAAGAATCCTGATTTAATAACTTTATTTCTCATGTGGATAGAGTTTAATTTTATCTAAAGTATAACAAAAACGTTGCCAAAGTTAATCAATAGATTGGTTAAGTGAAAAATGGAAATGACTACCAGCTGCTCCGGGCAATCCGTAAACAGGGTCAAATCCATAAGCCCAGTCAAGTCCAAGCATACCAAACATTGGTAAAAATACCCTTACTCCAACACCGGCTGATCTT
Organism: Bacteroidota bacterium; assembly: GCA_045267845.1. Lineage (GTDB taxonomy): Bacteria > Bacteroidota > Bacteroidia > Bacteroidales > F082. Next base: position 4,620 of record JASFZK010000096.1, read on the forward strand.
TTCATATCGAATGGGTCGAAACCTTCTGAACCAAGCCATGAGTTTCCTGCTTCAACAAATGTGAGAGCAAAAATTGTAGAGCTTGGATTTAGTGATAAAGGATATCTAAGTTCTAAGGTGTATTTTGTAAATACGGTACCACCAATATTTTTATTGAGATAAAAGAATGGAGTAATAGATTCGTTCAGATATCCACGCAGACTAACAATCTCACGTCCATCAAAATTATTGGAGCCAGATAACCCATCACCACCAAGGTAAAATCTTTCAAACGGTGTTACACCAAGGTCTGAATTATAGTATCCCAAATATCCAAAACGGAATTTGGTTGCTAAAACAAGTTTTTCCATTAACTCAAAATACCAATATGCTTTAAATTTCCATTTATGATATTCAATCCATTTATATTTTTCCGTATCGCCAATTTTCGAATAATCTTTGTCGCTAAATAATGAGTAAGGTGGTGTTACTTCCAAGCCCAATGAAATATCAGAACCACGTCGTGGATAAATGGGCTGATCAATGGAGCTTCTTCCCAATATAATTTCGAAGTTCAAGTTGTTATATGTTCCATTACCATCTCCAATGTAAAAAATGGTTGCGTAATTTTTAAGATCGTATAACTGTATGTTAACACCTTGATAAAGTGTGAAAAAGTCATCGGGCCATTGTAGCCTTTTAGCAATACCTACAGTAACACCATTTATAATAAATGATGATCTGAGAGTATCGTAAGTTGGTAAACCATTTGAGTAAATGGAGTGATAATACGAAACGGTTAAGGCATTTGGTTTTCGTCCTCCGAGCCAAGGTTCTGTAAATGAAACACTCCAGCTCATATAATCCTTACCATAAGTTTGAAACCTCAATGATAGCTTTTGCCCATCACCAGATGGAATTGGTTTCCACGCTTCTGGCTTAAAGAAGTTTTTTAATGAGAAATTATTAAAACTAAGTCCCAGGGTACCAATAATTCGGCCATAACCCCAACCTCCCGATAGCTCAATTTGATCGGCAGAAGTTTCTTCAACCACATATTCAATATCAACAGTACCATTTACAGGGTCTGGATTAATATTTGGTACAATTGATTCGGGATCAAAATACCTTAAGTTAGCTAATTCTCGTGTGGTTCTAATAACATCTTCACGACTAAATAATTGTCCAGGGCGAGTACGCAATTCACGTATTACAACATGATCATTTGTTTTGGTATTACCTTTTACAGAAACATTTTTAATACGTGCTTGTTTCCCTTCAAAAATCCTTATTTCTAAGTCTATTGAGTCGTTTCCAACATAAGTTTCAACAGGTGTTGCATTAAAAAACAAATAACCATTGTTCATGTAAAGCGAGCTGATATCAAATCCAGAAGGATTATACTGAAGGTTAGTTTCCAGAAGTTCCAAATTATAAACATCGCCATATTGAATACCAAGTATCTTACTTAAAAATAGTGAGGAATAAACTGTATTTCCTACCCACTTTATACTTCGGAAATAATATTTATTTCCTTCATCAATGTATATGTCGATACCAATATTTTCTTTGCCAATCTTGTAAATAGAGTCAGAAACAATGTGAGCATCACGGTATCCTTTCTTGTTGTATCGTGCAATTATATTATTTAAATCTTCTTTATAACTTGATTCGATATACTTGGAGCCTTTGAAGATATTAACCTTAAAGTGCTCTTTGTAGTAAGCTATTGTATTTGCCTGAATATCTTTAAATCTGAACATAACAGCATCGGTTGCAACACCAATTACATATGGTCCAAGGCTATCCAATGGTGTAAATGAACCACGAACTTTTGTCTCTTTAAGATTACCCCTAATTTGGTCAGCCGAAATGTGATGAGCTCCAATAATATTAATTTCTTTAATCTTTACTTTTCCGTTCTTTTTAATATTAATTGTCAGATCTACAAAGTTTTCACTTCGCTTATCTGGTTTTTCAGTTATATTTACTTCACTATTTAGAAACCCTTTTTCTGCATAAAACTCACTAATAATATTTTGGGTACGAATAATTAAATGATCTGTAACTACGTCTCCACGTGTTAGTTTAATTTTTTCGCGAATATCATCAGCCTCAGCTTTGCGAATGCCTTCAAAAGAGAATTTACTTAATCTAGGGCGCTCACGTAAGATTATTTTAAGGAATATTTTATTTCCTTTAATATCAGAAGCAACAATACTAATGTTGTCAAACAGTCCTTGTTCCCACAGTTTTTTTATTGCAGTTGTAATTACGTCTCCCGGAATTTTAATTCGTTCACCAATCTCAATGTCTGAAAGCATGATAATTACACTTTTATCCAGAAATTCAACGCCTTCAACTTGAATTCCTCCAATAATATATTCGGTTGGTGCTTCGTAACTAATTTCTGATAAATCGTTACCTATGCTAATTTGTGCAAATGAAATGTTTGCAAACAGTATAAAGCTAATTAATATAATTACCCTCAATATTTCTTTTCTTACAGCTCTTATCATGAATTAATTAGCTTATTAATTGTTCACTTGTTAGTCCAAATCGGCGATCCCTATCTTGATATTCTACAATTGCTTTATACAATTCTTCTTCACGAAAGTCGGGCCATAACACATCAGTAAAATAAAGTTCTGAATAGGCTATTTGCCATAACAGATAATTACTAATCCTTAATTCACCACTTGTTCTTATTAGCAACTCAGGATCAGGAATGCCTGATGTGGATAAGTAATCTTCGAACAAATCTTCATTAATATCATTGCTTTTCAGTTTGCCTGATTCAACTTGGGTTGCAATACATTTAACTGCATTTATAATTTCCCATCTCGAACTATAACTCATGGCTAATGTTAAAGTCATCGTACTATTTTTTGAAGTTTTCTCCATGGTTTCCAATAGTCTCTTGTAATTTTCTCCAGGTAAACTTTTTAAATCGCCGATGGCATTTAAGCGGATATCATTTTTATTTAAAGTATCTAGCTCTTTAATAATTGTTTCCACAAACAATCCCATAAGTGCATCTACTTCTTCTTTTGGTCGATTCCAGTTTTCGGTTGAAAAAGTATAAAGAGTAATGTATTTGACACCCAAACTGGCTGCTGCTTCTGCAATATTTCTCACAGAATCAACACCTTCGTGATGACCACCAACACGATCCATGCCGTGCTTAATTGCCCATCTGCCATTACCATCCATTATTATGGCAATGTGTTTAGGTAGTTTGTCTAAATTTATTTTATCCTTATAACTTTTCATTTATCTCAGAAATTATTATTTCCAACTTATATTACTACATCCTTTTTTGCTTCTTAAATCAAATTTATATGTTATGGTTACACCTGTATAATTATACCAGTCGTTGGTTTTGTCGTCACCTCGCTGCATATTCGGATCATGATTCATTGTTGGGTCGCTCAATACTTGACCTGTATTATCAGGATTTATAGTTGAACCTACCAAATAATAAGTTGTACTTATATCATCAATATAGTCGGTAAAAGTTTTTCGCATACCCCATTCAAAGGCTAAACCTAACCTTTCGGTGATGCTATACTTAATGCCAAACCCAAATGGAATGGCAAAGCTATACTGATTGTAAGGGCTTCTACCATCAAAACCAGCGTTTTGCCCCTCGGTACCAATGGGCTGTAATCCAACACCATCTATAGATTCAGGCTTAAAAGTAAAGTATGAAATACCACCAAAAATAAATGGTGTAAAAAAGCTTTTTTTACTTCCTGTAAAATATTCCCAGAAATTAAATTCGGCTACCAGTGAAAAATCGTTTATCTTCGATTTGAAACTAAGATCTCTATTAACGACTGACCCACCTGTAGCATCACTTCCCTGCACCTTACCGCGGTAATACGAAAATTTAACTGCCCATCGTGAATTAACATTATATCGCAGCAAACCGCCGTATGCAAGTTGTGTTTGGTTATATGGCAAACCAGGGTTTAACTCACCAAGATAATATGATGTACCAACAAACCCTCCAACTTCAAAAGTTTGAGCGTTGGATATCCCAGCAGTTAAAATAGTAGTAACCAAAATAATAACTTTAAAAGTTATACCTACGAACCTGTATTTTACTATTTTTTTTATCATTGTAATTTCGACCGGCAAAAATATCATTTTTTTAGTTATGTGTAACATGTTTTTGGAGTATAAATCAACACATAACAAACTGATTTTTTCCTGAATTATTATCTTTTTAACTGTGATAAATCACTAAATATGAGTATAACACGATTAGTTTCGGTTATCCATACCCCATAATAACTTATCACGGATGGTTGAGAAGAAATTTTTATTCTTCATTCGAATTAGATTTAGGCTAAAATTGCAACGTTTAATTATTATTATATCATCCTTAGTTATAGCCGAATGTCTTGAATCCATTGTCATTAAATATTTCTCTTCCCTTCCTTCAATTTTTATTTTTATCACACTTGTGTCCTGAATAATTATAGGCCTAACTGTAAGATTATGGGATGCAATTGGAGCTATAATAAAGTTTTTAGATCCAGGGGTTACAATTGGCCCACCCACACTTAGTGAATAAGCTGTTGAGCCTGTTGGTGTTGAAACTATGAGTCCATCACCCCAATACGAGTTTAACAATACATCATCAACAAATACGTGAACAACAATAAGAGCTGTAGTATTATTTCGATGGATGGTTAAGTCGTTTAATGCATAATTTATTTCTCCAAAAATGTTTTTTGGTTCATGTAGCTGAAGCATTGATCTGCTATCAATGTCATAATCGCCATTGTAAACACTTTCAACAGCGTATGTAATTTCATCTTTTGATATGCTTGATAAAAATCCTAGCCTTCCTAAGTTTATTCCTAAAATTGGTATTCCTGAATCTTTTACTATGGAAACTGTATCGAGTATAGTACCATCTCCACCTATTGAAAATAATACATTAACATCTTTTCTAATATCTTCATTTGTATTGAAAAATGATACTTTATTTCCAAAATTTACTTCACCAGCTATGGCATTATAGTAGGGTTCATAAATTAAAATTTCGGATGATCTTTGTGTAAGTTCATCAATCAATAACTGTAAGTAATCTCTTTGGTTGTCAGTATATACCTTCCCAAATAATGCTACTTTCATAATTAGAAATATTTTTAACGGCAAATGTAAGTTAAAAACACTCTAAAATGATTTCAAATTGCTGTATTACACACTTGATTTGGGGGCAATAGCTATACTGTTTTTAATTAAATTAGCTTTTGTGTAAAAATGAGAGGCGTTTTAGAATTCAGATAGTCAGCCCTTTATCATATGGGTCATGTGAAGGTAATTAATTTTTAGCTTACCTTTTAACATATTTCCTGTTAACGTTTTTTAACTAATATCCACACTATGAAGTTATGATTTTATGCCAAACAATTTTTTAATCTTTTTCCCCAATCGTTTTTTATTAGATTTGAAATAGATTATTGAATTAATCTTGTATAATGAGATTTTGTCAATAGCTGATATTGTAAAAACATTCTGCAAAATATAAACAGAATCACTTTTATCTTTATACCAAAGTTGGTAATTGTTTTCCAACATCCATTTTTTCAAATTATCAATATATGGGTTGACATATATTCCGCCATGCGTCTCGATGGAAATCACTTTTGGTCTGCTTATCATATTTTTTATTACAAACCATTCGCTACCTTCGGTATCAATAGATATTAAATCAATTGTTCCGTCATCAATTTCACTAAATAATTTCGCTTTGGCAACAAATTTATCAGGTTGATCTTCATTAAAATTATCATTTACTATTGCGGGGCTACTTGGAAGAGAACCAACAAATGTAGAACTCCCTCTTTGGTAAAGCTCAACATCGCCATTGTAATCACACAATGCTACTTCATATAATGAAACATTTTTTTTACTACCGAAAATACTTTTTATCAAATTAATTGAATCAGGATCGGGCTCAACCAATGTTGTTTTTTTGCCATCTTGGATATAATTAAATATATTAGACGTATGTGGGTGCCATACTCCAACTTCAGCAACATGGTTAGGTGAGAAACCTTTTTTTGTGGTTTTTTCGAATAGTATATTGTTTTGCATTTCAGGGTTAACCATCTTTTTATACCTTTAAATTGGAGCCACAAAACTAATAAAAAACCCAGTCTCTTGTTGTTTATTTATTGATAACTCAAGTCGTAAAACCAAATCATAATATGTAATCATATCGATGCCAATTCCTGTACTCCAAAGTAATTGATTAGAAAGAGGGTTTAATACATTTGTGTAAATGTCGTCGACGTATGCAATATCAAAAAACAGGTTTGTATACATTTCGAAATATGACTCGCTGAACTTTGTTGATTTTATCCAATTAATATTAAAGTTTGTACGTGGTATAACATTAAACTTAAAGTTTGTTTTTACAATTCCCAACTTTTGCCCATTAACAACATACAACTCATAACCACGTATTGTGTATGGGTGATAACCTAGTCCTGTTCTTATGAAATAAGGCGTTTGAGTATCTTGATTTGTAAATTTAGCACCAAAATTATATGCAAAATACCATCGGTTGTAGATATGTATATATTGATCAAAATTTGCTCCCACCGAAAAATAGTTGACCTGATTATCAGTTACCCCAAGCCCTTTTTTGTCAAGATTAATATCAAAATAATACCCATTTAGGGGATAAGGTTTGTAATCGCGAAAATCAAGTTTAAAACCAAGACCAACAGAAAAATAATTATATATTGTTTGTGAAGATGCAAATTCAGGATTTAACTTTAGTATAGTATCCTGAAAAATGTAATTGTTAAACCCAACACTAAATCCAAATAAATAATTAAACTCAGGGCGAAATGTGAAATTTGCTTCGCCATATCTTAGCTCTTGAGCAAAATTATCAGATGAATGGTAAAACTGTTCTTTGTTATCAATGGTTTGATATGCTACTTCATGATTGAGTTGTATGCCTCCGGCAAAACCCATACCAAATACTTGGTTTTTTGAAAGATATGGTATACTCCATCTAAAAGCTAGAATAATATCGTATCCACCTTGCAAAACGATATTTAGGTTTTCCATTAAACCTCTGAAGTTATCAATACGTAAGTCAATACCATAATTTATTCGGCTTAGGTCTTTCTTTTCAAGCCACGAATTAATATTTCGATCAGCAAATTGTATTATCGGGATAGGCCATATGTACCACCTTTCAACTACAGATACTTCAATGGTACATTTGTTACCTTCAATATTTTTACTGATAGTAACAAAATTAAACAACGACCTGTTCATTAAGTTTTGTTGACTCTTGATGGCTAAACTATCAAGTTTTGTGATGGTTAACTTGCTTCCTACGCTAAATTCAAGTTCACGTAATATTATTCTATTCTTGGTTATTTTATTGCCTTTCAGGATTATGGAATCTACCACAAGTATTGAATTATTTTTCATAATATCCTTATCATCAACTTGAGCATAACTGCTGTTGATTGATGCAATTGACATTATTAATATAAGGATAATCCGAAAAATATTCACAAGCTATTATTTATTGGTGGAGCGTTAAATTAAACATTAAGATAATTTATAAGTGAATCATAATTATCTTTTAGCTCGTCATAATCTATTTCTTCACCAAATGAGGCATTAACCTGATATCCATATCTTTCAAAAGTTTGAAGTAGTGAGCTTAGTTCCAGCTTACTTACTTTTACAATTACTTCTAACTTGGTGGAATTCACATCTGATACAATGTACGAACTTAGTACTTTGGCATTATTCGATTCAACAATATTCGCAATTTCAGTAAGGCTATAATCATTAATGCTAACTTCGAGTACAATTACGCCTCCAGGTAAATCAACCGACATACTTTTGGCAAAAAAACTAATAATATTATTTTGAGTGATGGAACCAACGTACAACCCTTTACCATCAACAACTGGAATTAATGATAGTTTTTGATTATTTGCAAGCTTTAGTACATCATAAATATATTGTTGTTCGTTTACATAATAGTTGTCGAAATAAATGAACTCCTTTTGCAATTCCCTGTTAATATTTTCATGATTATAAATATTTTTCTCAGAAATAACACCAATAAACTTACCCTCATCGGCAACAGGAAAATGAGTCACTTTGTACTCATTCATTCTATTTAATGCCTCATTAGCGGTATCAGATAAGCTAAGTGGTAATATTTCTTCTGTCATTAATTGTGCTGCGTTCATGTGCAATAGTTTTGATGAAAACTGTAGATTATCACTATATGGAATCCAACATATTCAAATAATTAGTATATCTAAATTCTGCTAATTCTCCATCTTTCAATGCTGTGGTAACTGCACAGCCAGGTTCGTTTAAATGAAGGCAATTATTAAATTTACATTGATGCATTAAATTTCTAATCTCAGGAAACCTTTGCCCAAGTTCAACTTTATCAAACTCAACTAGTCCAAACTCTTTAATACCAGGAGTATCAATAACGTAACCTCCAAATTCCAAATTAAACATATTTGCAAAGGTAGTGGTATGTGTACCCTTTTCATGAACATCCGAAATCTTGCCAGTTTTAAGGTTTAAATTATGGTCAATACTGTTTATAAGTGCAGATTTACCCACACCAGAATGCCCCGATAGTAGGCTTATTTTGTCTTTTAAGATTTCCTTAAAATTGCCAAGCCTCAGTTTATCAGGGACTGATGTTACTAAACATCTGTAACCTGCATTTTCATAAACACCCTTAAGTGTGTTTAAACTTTTTATGGTACGATCATCATACAAATCAAATTTATTGAAAATAATAATAGCCGGAATGTGATAAGCTTCTGCAGTTGTTAAAATTCTATCAATAAAACCTGTTGAGGTTCGTGGTTTAACTAATGAAACAATAATTACAACCTGATCAATATTTGCCGCGATTATATGAGTTGCTTTTGAAAGGTTGGTAGCCTTACGAACAATGTAATTTTTACGTTCATGTATTTTATTAATAACCGCTTCATTATTAATGTCAGGAGTGTCAAAATCAACCATATCGCCAACAGCAATTGGGTTTGTACTCCTAATGCCCTTTGTTCTAAAAAGTCCTTTTAATCGACAATTAACAATTTCATTGTTTTCATCCATTACCAAATACCACGAGCCTGTAGACTTAAGGACTCTACCTTGATGAGTTGTTATCATGTAAAATTGTAATGTTGAAAAATTGATATTATAATGTTAAACATATGCTAATTTCATAAATATTTAAGCCAAAATTATGATTAAATCACAAACATATACTATATTTGAATAATTTTTCACCAAAAAAATATACACTTGAGCCTCATACATTACTTATCATTTGCAGTTTCGCCGTTGTTAATCATATTATCAGTACTTTATCTTAAATTTAAATTTTCGATTAAAAGCTTTGTTAACATTCGCAATGCCATACTTTTAGGGATGTTGGGAGTAGTGTTGCTACTAATAGCAAATTATCTTATCGAGTTAAAATGGGATGGTAATTATAAAAACATGCGACGAATGGCATTTTTTGTTTTCGTAGTAATTGCTTTTAGTGCTGAACTTGCAAAGTTTATCCCCTTGAAGTTTGTTTTTTTTAAATTGAAGAATTTTAGTGGACCTCTTGAGGGAGTGATTTATTCTATCTTTATAGGTCTTGGTTTTTCGATGATTGCAACGGTGCTTTTTGCATTTGAAATAGTAGGATCACCCGATAAAATGAATAACTTCACGGTGTTTTTATTTACTCTCCCATTTGCAAATATGGTATATGCTATTACCATGGGCTTTTTTGTTGGAATGGGTAAGCTCCGTAAAAATTCATTTATTGACAGTGCAACAGGATTGTTTGTTGCAACTTTCTTCAACGCACTTTTTTACTTCGGGTTTATAACTTCTGATATCAGGTTGTTGCTATTTATAGCCGTTGGGTTTACTGTAATAGGATTAACATTTATAATAAAGTCGGTATCTCTTAAACTGGAAGGCAGGAAGTAAATTACCAAAGTATCTTTTTAATTTATCAATTTGAAAAATGTAGAGTTTTATTAGAGCACTACTTAGGATTAACATTACCTTTTGTTGGTTGCGGGGTTTTGGGTTTGTTTTTATCAGGTGAAATAGTCCCTCTCAAATATTTACCCATTAACAGTGCAATAATCATTGTAAGATATAATTGACCAACAAAACTTAAAAAAATTGCAACAGATTTTGCTATTGCTGATGCAGGTGTCACATCACCATAACCTAAAGTAGTGATTGTTTCAAAACTAAAATAGAGTAAATCGGTGGTATCTAATATGTTATTTCCAGATACATTTACACTTTTTGGATTTATTGTGTAAAGAGCTCTAAATATAATACCTCCCGCAATTCCTATGAGAAAATAAATGTTTATTGCTCGTAGAAACTCCAAATCCCCAACTTGCCTGCTTTTTGAAATTCTAATTACTGAAACTACGATTATGTATAATAAAAATATGATTGTAATAAGTGAATTTATGTGCACAATAATACTAAACTTTAAATAAGTTGTAACCCACGTAAATACAGTTAGTATAACTGCAAAGTAAAGATAACGGATATGCCTGTCGGAGATGCTAATAACTGCCGCAAAAAATATACCAGAAACTGTGATACTGTACAATTCGGGTATTATTGTGCTATCTGGTACAAGTCCGATAATAAATACAAGAATAAAATTAAGGGAAAACAGAATAATACTATGGCGGAGCATTAACTTTCGGGTAGCCAGAATTTTAATATTTACCAATTTTGTAAAAATACTCATGTTCAAAGATATATAATTTGTAGGATTTATTCTTCAATATGAACTACATTTGAGATTTATTTTGCAATACTAATTCAATAAAGCTAATATGTTTAATCCAGAACTTGAAAAATATATTGATAACTACACAAGTATCGAAAATAAGGATTTACAATCTTTGGATCGTGAAACAAATCTTAAAACAACTATGCCTCGAATGCTTTCGGGCAAAGTACAGGGTAAATTTTTGGAAATGATATCATATATGATAAAGCCAAATCGCATCTTGGAAATAGGAACATTTACAGGTTATTCAGCAATATGTATGGCTAAGGGATTAGCTCCTTCAGGTAAAATTTACACAATTGAATCAAATGAAGAACTAGAGCCAATAATTAGAAAATATATTGATAAAACTAATCTAAGTAGTAAAATTGAACTGATAATTGGTAATGCATTAGTAGAAATACCTAAGCTTAAAGAAAAATTTGACCTGGTATTTATTGATGCTGATAAAGAGCAGTACATTGATTATTATAATCTTGCCAAAACTAAATTAAAGCCTGGTGGATTTATATTAGCTGATAACGTACTTTGGGGAGGTAAAGTATTAAATACCAACAACCCAGGCAAAGAAACATCTGCCATACAGGCATTTAATAATTATGTGATGCATGACAAAAGTGTTGAACAGGTACTTGTACCTCTCAGAGATGGATTACTATTAATTAAATCCAAACAAGATTAATTTACCTTAAATTTATAGTTAACAAGTTTGAGATCTTCATTTGCTTTGACTATTTTTTGCTTCAGAGTTTCTTTATAGCGTCTTGTTTTTTCCATCATTTCGGCGTCCCCAGTTGCAATCATCTGTGCGGCTAATATTCCAGCATTTAAGGCTCCATTAATACCAACTGTTGCTACCGGAATTCCCGGAGGCATTTGAACTATTGCAAGCAGTGCATCCATACCATCGAGTGTTGCATTTATTGGAACACCAATTACGGGAATAGTAGTCATAGATGCAATTACACCAGGTAAATGTGCTGCCATTCCTGCCCCGGCAATTATAACTTTTATGCCATTTTTTTCAGCGTTTTTTGCAAATACCTCAACCTCAGCAGGTGTGCGATGTGCTGAAAGGGCATTCATTTCAAATGGAATTTCCATTTCATCAAAAAACACAGCTGCTTTTTCCATCACTTTTAAATCGGATGTACTACCCATAATTATACTGATAATCGCTTTCATGCTTTTGCTTTTTTTTATGTAAAATACTGCACCACAAAAATAATTAAATTGCTTTTGAATTAAGCGATTAATTATATCTTTGTGAACTTGATTATTTTATGTTTACGAATAGTCATTATATCAACGAATTATAAAAAATAAATAAATGAGTAGTATTAAAATACTTGATAAATATTTTGAACCGTTTATTCTGTTTAACGAAATAGATTCAGCAATAAGTGAGTTAGCAAAAAAGATGAACAAAGATTTAGAAGGACAAACTCCAATTTTTCTTGTTATACTTAATGGCTCCTTCATGTTTGCTGGTGATTTACTAAAGAAAATAAATCTACCATGTGAAGTTTCTTTTGTAAAATTGGCATCGTATATTGGTACCAAAAGCACCGAGAATGTTAGACAGTTAATAGGTTTTGATGAAGATATTAAAGGAAGAACAATAATAATTGTTGAAGATATTATTGATTCGGGAATCACAATGGAAAACGTACTTGGGCAACTAGATAGTATGGGGGCTGCGGATGTGCGTATTGCCACACTATTGTTTAAGCCTGAAGCATTTAGAAAGTCGTATAAAATTGATTACATAGGAATTGAAATTCCCAACGATTTTATTGTTGGATATGGTTTGGATTATGATAATCAAGGGCGAAACCTTAAAGATATTTATAAAATTGTTGAATAGAAATAAAACATAATCACATGCTAAACATTGCTTTATTTGGACCTCCAGGAGCTGGTAAGGGAACTCAGTCAAAAAAACTATTAGAAAAATATAACCTTACCTATATCTCAACAGGCGACATTCTAAGGTCAGAAATTGCAGCCAAGTCGGAGCTTGGACTAAAAGCTAAAAATATTATTGCGGCTGGTGGTTTAGTGCCCGATGAGCTTGTTGTTGAAATAATTGAAAACAAAATCAAGAATAATCAAAGTGCACGTGGTATACTTTTCGATGGATTTCCAAGAACAGTGGTTCAGGCTTATATACTCGATGGGCTATTGCTTAAGCTAAATACAACATTGGATATGATGATTAGTCTTGACGTTCCTGAAAAAGAGCTTATCGAAAGACTGGTCTTAAGAGCTAAAACTTCGAATCGTCCTGATGATACACTGGATGTAATTAAAATAAGGTTACAAGAATATAATAATAAAACTAAGCCGGTGGCCCAATACTATGAAGAGCAAAATAAATATTTTAAGCTTAATGGTGTTGGTGATATGGATAACATATTTAAGAATATTGTAGATCATGTTGAGAAACATAAAAGCAAAGAATATACTAATATTGTACTATTAGGTAAGCCTGGTGCCGGAAAAGGAACGCAAGGACAACTATTGGCTAAAAAGCATGATTTAGTATATATATCAACCGGAAAGTTACTGAGAAAAGAGATTGCCAATAATACCGAGATTGGAAAAATAGCAGCCCCATATATGGAGCTGGGTGAAATTGTACCTGATGAGATACCTATTAAACTTATTGCAGATCAGATAAAAGAGAACCCTGATGCCAACGGGTTTATTTTTAAAGGATTTCCACGTACTGTAATTCAAGCCTATATACTTGATGGTTTGTTGCAGAGGGTTAACATGAAAGTTTCGGAAATGATAGAGCTCAAACTTAGTACACTTCAGGCAATTAAGCGATTAAGCGCGCGTGGAAAGGACAGGAATAAAGCAAGATCTTACGATGTAAGTACCGAATTAATAGTTAATAGATTAGAGCAATACAACGAAAAAACTGAGCCAGTTGCTACATATTATCAAAAGCAGCATAAATACAGAAAAATTAATGCTGACGGTTCTGAAATAGATGTGTTTAATAAATTATCGCAAGAGGTTGAAAAAACTTTGAAGAAGAATTTCTAGTGTTATATAATACCAACTAAACATCAAAATATGCTATTAAATCAAGAGATATTTAGTTGGTATAAAAAAATAAGCAACAAAAAAAGAGACTACCAATTATGATAGTCTCTTTTTTTATTGTCTGTCTAAATCTATATTATGCCTTGTAATGGCCTTTTTCTGCAGCATCTTTAAGAGCAACACTAATGCCTTTCTTATTTATGGTGCGAATACCATTTGCGCTTACCATTAAAGTAATCCATTTACCAGTTTCTGGCACAAAAAACTTTTTTGTATGCAAATTAGGCTGAAATTTTCTTTTAGTTTTAGCATGTGAGTGACTTACATTATTTCCTGAAATCACTTTCTTTCCTGTTATCTGGCAAATTCTTGACATCTTTCTGTAGTTTTTAATCCTATTCAAAAAAGGAGTGCAAAATAAGACATAATTTTTCAATTATTCAAATGATTATGCAAAATTATTTTTTGATTCACTTTTAAGTGCAAAATATTAACATTTTATTGTATCAAAACAGTACCTGTAATAACAGTTTTGTTTTGAGTAATCCGTACATAATATGTTCCCTTTTTCCAATCAGATGTATGAATTTTAGTAGATAATGCAGGATTTTCAAATTCTATAATAAGTTTGCCTAACAAATCAACTACCTGAATTTTATCGATTGATTTTTCTGATTCGATTGTGAATGATTGAGAAGCAGGATTAGGAAATAAACTAATTTGATTGGCCATTAATTCGTCAATTCCGTCAGGATGTGCTTCTTGGTTTATGGTTAATTCCTGAACCAATCCACCTCCCGAAACAGAAACTGTACAACTACGTTCGTTGGTTTCGGTATTTTCAATGTAGTTGAGAGTGAAACTACCTGATAGCGATCCAGACTCTGGATCTACTGTAATCCATTCGCACGGAGTCGAAACACTCCAGTCAGTATTAGTAGTAACGTCAACATCAAAATTACCAACTTGCCAACCTACATTTTGCTCATTTGTATTTAATGCTAATTCGGCAATCTTTGTTTGTTGAACAAGTTCAAAATTGGCACTTGTTCCGTCTCCATTAAAATTAATCTGACATTCGCGCTGATCAATGAAACTTTCATTTTCTGTATATTCAATTGTTACAATGGTTGTTCCTATTCCTGATGCAGGTGTTACAGTAAGCCAATCGCACTGTTCATCAACTACCCAATCAACATTTGAAATAACTTCAATTTCAATGCTTGAAGCATTTGCATCAACAATATCACTCGAAATGTTAGTAGTTATTGATGCAGGTGTTGCTGTTTGTAGTAAGGTAAATTCAACTGCTGTATTATTGGCAGCAATGTTAACTTTGCATTCACGATCTTCAAAACTCATATTTTCATCAAAAGAAATAGTAAGTATTGCATCTCCATGACCTGATTCAGGAGTTATTGATAGCCAATCGCATGATTCAATAACATCCCATGTTGTATTTGAGACCAATGAAATATTTATGGAGGAAGCAAGATAGTCTACAGTTTGAGAAACAGGATCTAATGTTAGTATTTCTGCGATTCCTTCTTGCACCAAAATAAAGTCTACAGAGCTGGTTGCGGTAGCAAAGCTAATTATGCATTCGCGCTGTGTTCCTGTATTCTCATCATAACTTATTAATACGTTGCCGCCACCCAAACCACCAGATGGGTTTGTTGTAGCCCAATCACAATTAACAGTTGCGCTCCAACCTTTACTTGCATCAAGAACAATTTCAGTACTTCCTGATCCCATACTAACGGTAGTGCTTGAAGGTGTTACTGTAAGTACTTCATCAATTGCAGTTATATAATTTTCAATTAACATTGTGTTTGAGCCGGTTGTGTTTGTAACTGTAAGCGTTACATCAAAATCTCCTGCGGTGTTGTAAATAACTGATGGGTTTTGATCACTTGATGTTGCAGGTTCGCCTCCTTCAAAAGTCCACTCCCATGTAGTTGGGTCGCCCATTGACTGATCGATAAAATTAACGGTTCCTCCAACAAAAACATTTGTTGGTGTGGCTGTAAATGTGGCAAATAACAATTCGTCAAAATATAAAGATGCTATTTTTGTTCCTTTACTACTACTTGAATTCATAAATTGTGTTGTGTACCAAAAGGTTTTATCGTCGGAAGGATCAACTGACATATTTGAATAATCACCCCAACGATTAATGCTGGTTTGGGATACCGTTCCATCTTTGATAGTGCCTTCTGCAATATCCATAATTCCGCTAGCTGCAATATTTTCGGCTGATGATTGCCCACAATACCTAATACCAGGGTTTAATGTACTACTTGAAATTGAATACCCAAGGGCAATCTCTCTACTACCATTCATGGCAATACTACCCATCCATCTACTATGCTCATCAGGTGCGTATGTTCCTTCTTGCCTTATTGACCAATCGCTACCATCAAGGTCTAATTCATACCATCTAATTCCGGCATGATCAGTTCCATCTACATCAACAGTATGGATACATACAAGGCGTTTATCATCACCAAAATTACGATATTGTACCCTGTACATTAGTATTTGATTAATTGCATCAAGTTTTTGACCAGTACCTTTTTGGCTAATATTATCCCAAGTTGGGCCAAAATTACTGTCGAATGGAGTAACATCTATTTGTTGAGTCCTATCCCATGTGGAGTTGCCTGGAGTATCCCAATCAACATCCAATTCAAACATCCATAATTGATCGCTACCACCCCAAGCATCGTCATTAATTGTTAAAAATATACCCGGTGTTCCGGAAGGTGCAAAATCACCATCACAATCAGCAGGTAATACACAATGGAAACCACTGTTTGGTCGCCATGGATTATCAAACTGAACCTTTTGCGGAAATTCGCCACCTATTAGCATTTCTTCACGCTCAAACACATATATATCACTTCCCGATGAAGTATTTGTTCCCATATAGTATCCATCTTCCCAAACACCAAATTTCATATAATCTGGAAATCCATTCATCGTCCAAGACCATCTATACCAGTCACCAGTTGGATCGTTGGTTACAGAAATGGCAATCATCATATAATCGGGGCCTGAAACTCCTGAAAATTCGGCAGCAAGCCATCTATCAGCAATGTCATCGTATAACAATATTGGATCGCCGTCGTTTGAGCCAGATCCAGGAACACCGGCAAACAATGTATTAAGATTAGTAGGTGGTACGATTTGGGTGCCGTTTTTTTCATAAATGGCATAAGTAGTATTAATTGTTTGGAAAAAGTGCTCAGGTCCAGCTGATCCGTTACAATCTGGAGGATATGATCCTGTGTTTTGTCCATTAAAATTTTCTATGATATTTTCAACACCATGTGTATTTCCATTTTCTTTTTGCCAAGCCTGGTCTGGTCCTTTGGGTAAAGCTGTAGAGGCAAAAGGGTATGATCTGTATTGTAAATCTTTATTTCTAACTTTATTTTTTTCTTTTTCAGCCAAAACTTTAAAATCTTCAGCTGTCATTGGAGGAAAGTCTTTTAATGGTCCAATTCTATCAAAATAAACAGCCGTACTAAAGGATGTTGGTTTAACTGCCTCATCTTGTCCGTAAGCATGCTGTATGCCAAGTATGGCGATGATAATCAGTAAAATACTAGTAATATTTTTCATCTTTCTATGAATTTAGTTTTGAAATTATCATGCAAAGGTAGTTGATTTATATGGAGACAAATAGTTTCATAAATTGCAACGCCGATTAATTAACAAATAATTAACATAGCCGCATAGTTCATACAAAAATAATTGTAATTTTGTCCGCTTAAATATTCTTATTATAATTTAATCTAAATAAAAATAATATGTCAAAGTTCATCACGAATCACGATGTAACAGATGCATTAAAAGAAGTTATATTTTTTGCAAAACAAAATAATATAGTTGACCTAAACATGGTTGACAACATTGAAATAAAAGGAAAT
Organism: Bacteroidota bacterium; assembly: GCA_045267845.1. Lineage (GTDB taxonomy): Bacteria > Bacteroidota > Bacteroidia > Bacteroidales > F082. The sequence goes on from JASFZK010000096.1 coordinate 22,455, forward strand.
GACATTAAGGTTTCAATCGTTTTTCCTAAGTTAGATGATCCTGCAGTTGGGATTATTTATAATTCAGTTGTAAAAACACTGAAAGATAAATTAGGAGACGATGTTAATATTGATGTACTTCCAATTGCCGAAAAAGACAAAGGTCTCGGGCCATTATCTGGTGTTAAAAATATTATAGCTGTAATTGCCGGTAAAGGCGGAGTAGGTAAATCAACAGTGGCTGCCAATCTTGCTCTGGCATTACACAAAGCTGGAAATACAGTGGGTATACTTGATGCCGATATTATGGGACCATCGGTACCAATAATGTTTGGGGTTGAAGGTCAGCATCCTGGTGTTATTGACCGTGAAGGAAAATCAATTATGGTTCCTTTGGAGAATCATGGGATTAAAATTCTTTCTTTAGGATTTTTTGTTCAGCCTGATCAGGCATTGATGTGGCGTGGCTCAATGATTAATAATGCATTTAATCAATTAATGAAAGATTCCGAATGGGGTAATCTTGATTTTTTAGTTATTGATATGCCTCCTGGAACTGGAGATATCCAGCTTACTCTTGCACAGTCATACAACATAAGAGGAACGGTATTAGTTACAACTCCTCAAAAGGTTGCTACTGCTGATGTTCGCCGTGCTGCTATGATGTATAGGCAGGATAAACTTACCATACCATTACTTGGGATAGTTGAGAATATGTCGTTTTTCACACCTGATGATTGTCCTGATAAAAAATATTATATATTTGGAAAAGGGGCTACAGATGAGTTGGCCAAGGAATTGGAAATACCAGTACTTGGAAGAATTCCCATAGTTGAAAAAATAGGTCTGAGTGGTGATGGTGGAACACCGGTTATTTTGGATGAAAGCACAAATGTTGGTGCAGAGTTCATAAGTATTGCTGAAAATGTTCAAAAAGAAATAGATAAACTTTAAAAATATATAGAAATGGTACATACCAAAGAGGAGTTAAACGAAAAAGTGAAAAATCTAATTGAGCAGGTAAGACCATATTTACAGGCTGATGGAGGTGATATTAATTTTGTAAATATTACTGATGACAATGTTGTGAATGTTGAATTAACCGGAGCATGTGGATCATGTGCGTTTAGTACAGTTACACTTAAGAATGGAGTTGAGGCAACAATTCAGAAGGCACTTCCTGAAATTAAAGAAGTTGTTGCTGTTAATTTATAAATGTGTGAATGATGGAAAGACTTTCATCTCACATAAATATTTTTCTTGAAGGTAGGTAGTGGTAGAGGGTGTCAAAAAAAGCAGGAATGACAATAAACTTAGTTTTTAGTATTCACTAATTCATTCAACTGGTTTGCTATGGCCTATTATAGTAACTCATTGCTTCGGGCATCCACTCTTTCAAGTTATTAATTCGGGTTTGATCCGATGGGTGAGTACTCAGTATTTCTGGGGGTTTGTTCCCTTTGGAATACTTTGACATTCTTTCCCAAAATTTTGGGGCTTCGGTTGGATTAAAGCCAGCCATTGCCATAAATATTAGCCCCATTCTGTCGGCTTCGCTTTCGTGTAACCTACTATATGGTAACATGGCTCCAACCTCGGTGCCAATTCCATAAACCGACATCCAAACCATCTGAGTTTCTGCAGGTTGATCGTTTAATGCAACGGCGAGGCCAATTCCCCCTGCTGTACGAATAAGTTCCTGACTCATACGTTCGTTACCATGCCCGGCGATTGCATGAGCAATTTCATGACCCATAATAACTGCTAAACCTGATTCATTTTTAGCTACATCTAGAATACCGGTGTATACAACAACCTTGCCGCCTGGCATGCACCATGCATTTACCTGGTCACTTTTCACCAAGTTAAATTCCCAACTGTAGCCATCAAGCAAATATGATAGGTTATTGTCGTGCATATATTTTTCAACCGACCTCTGAATTCTATAACCCACATCTTTAACCATAAATACTTCCTTTTCATTGGTGCTTAGTGGATTTACTTTTAAAAATTCGTCGTATTGCTGAAAACTCATCGCCATTAGCTCATTGTCAGGTATCATGTTGAGTTGTTTGCGCCCTGTGATTGGTACTGTGCTACATGAGTATATTGTTATCCAGATTAGTAAGATGATTGTGATTTTAGTTTTTTTCATATTTAAGTTAGAATGAGTGAATGGTTAAATGAATATTTTTGTGTAAATATATTTTTTGTTACTAATCAGTTTGCTGAAATAATAGGTATATCAAGTAGTTTGCTAAAATAATTTTTCCTTTGTGTTACTTAGTGGTTAAATTTTACCACAAAGGTACGCAAAGTACATCACAAAGGCGCACAAAGACAAATTGTAATACTCAATATCAGTACATTACAATTTTATTGGTTCTGCTATTTTAACACTGATTAGTAACTATTTTTTATATCCCATATTATCTTAAAAATAAGCAGCTATCTCCATAACTTAAAAATCTAAAGTTATTATTAAGGGCAAAATTATAAGCATGTTTCCATTTGTCGCCAACTAATGCTGATACTAATAAAAGTAGGGTGCTTTTTGGTTGATGAAAATTAGTAATTAATCCGGAGGCTATCCTAAATTTGTAACCTGGGGCAATCATTAATCTTGTTTCCCCTTTTATTTCATCAAGTAGGTTATCTTCTAAAAAACTTATTAAAAGCGATAATGCTTTCGTAGATGTGAAACCAGGATCAACATTTAATTCGTATGGATCCCACTGTTCAACAACAAATTCAGAATTACCCGTTTGCAATTTTACTGCCATCCAGTACAAGCTTTCGATTGTTCGCATACTTGTTGTGCCCACCGGTATAATGGGATCATTAAGCTTTTGTGCTATATGTTTGAGAGTTTGCAGACTAACAACAATTTTCTCGGTATGCATTTCGTGGGTTGCGATTGTCTGAGATACAACAGGCTTGAAAGTGCCAGCTCCCACATGTAACGTAAGCTTATTCGTTTCGATACCCTGATTTTTGAGTTCGCTTATTATTTTGGGGGTGAAGTGTAATCCGGCAGTTGGTGCGGCAACAGACCCTTCGTAATGAGCATACACAGTTTGGTATCTGGTACTGTCTTGTTTGTTTGCTTTCCTGTTTAGGTATGGGGGAATTGGTACAAAACCCACATTATTTATTATTTCTAAAAAGGTAACATCATCATTATTCCAGATAAACGATACCAAATATCCCTCGGATAATTGTTTAACTTTTTCTGCAAATAAGCTAACTGTTTTGCCTTTGTTTTCAAAAACTAATTCCAAGCTACCGCTTTTCCACCTTTTTGCATTGCCTATAAAACATTTCCAAATTACAGGTGATTTTTGTTGGTAGGCAAGCTGGAAATCATTTGTGGGCTCAACGGGTTCTAAACAAAATATCTCGATTGTTGCACCTGTACTTTTTTTAAATATTAATCGTGCTTTAACAACTTTGGTTTCGTTGAAAACTAAAAGTGCATTTTTTGGTAGTAGCTTTGGAAGGTCGGTAAATTTCTTTTCTTCAATTTTTTCACCCATGCTAAAAAGTAGCTTTGACATCTCTCTTTCTTCCAATGGAAACTTGGCAATCTTGTCATCAGAAAGAGGGTAGTTGTAATCTTCAATTTTTATTATTCCGGGGCTTGTTGTCAATAGTTAAATGTTGAAAGTTAAATGTTGAAAGTTGAA
>JASFZK010000097.1:0-9816 GCA_045267845.1 Bacteroidota bacterium
GCAGTTGAGTTGCTTGTTGAGTTATTAACAGGTACACCGTCAATAACAAACATTGCCTGGTTATTACCAGTTAGAGATGTTGAACCTCTAATGATAACGTTAGTTGATCCACCAAAGTTATTGCTAACTTTTAATGAAACGCCGGCAGCTCTACCTTGTAAGTTGTTAATAAAGTTGTCTGTTTTAACTTGGTTAATGGCGTCGCCACTTACTTCTTGCGTAGCATAACCCAGTGATTTCTTTTCACGGGAAATACCAAGTGCAGTAACAACCACTTCGCCCATCATAACAGCGTCTGCTTCCATTGTTACAAATATTGTACTTTGTCCACCGATTTCAATTGAAACGGATTTCATTCCCACATATTTGTAAACAAGCACCTTTGCCTCTGGTGCAACGTCAAGCGAATAGTTACCATCAATATCGGTAACAGTACCTACTGTGGTACCCTCCACTTGAACAGTAACGCCCGGTATACCTTCTCCATCGCTGGAACCAGTAACCTTACCGCTAATGGTTCTTGTTTGGGCATTGGCGATATTTGCGCCAACAAAAAACAAGAACGCTAGCAAAATTGTAATTTTTCTCATAATAATAATTTTTGGTTAATGAATTAGTTAAACATATATTTAATTTAAAATCTCAATTTTCAATTTTTTTTGTACTTCGGTTGATTTATTAAAGCATGCAAAAAACCTGCATTATTTGAAATTTGACTACAAACATAGTAAAATATTCATCCGAAATTAACATTTCTTAACAAACATGTATAAAAAATCCATATTTCGCAAAAAAAACATGTTGTTTTTGTGGAAAAGGCCTGTTTAGTTGAATTTGGCATAATAAATACTAATTATTATACTAAATATAGCACCCGGAATACCATGGTATATAATGTGCCCATTTGTGAATAATAATTCGCTCCCCAATATTGAAATAAAGGTGAAAATAAAAAGAAAAAGTCCAACTTTTTTTAGCTTTAAGATAAGGAGTGCACTAAAGAGTAAGAATACGTGTAAAATGGATTGAACTATAACGTAGGATCTTAGATAAGTATTAAGGTTACCTTTAATATTTTCGAAGAGTTGTGTGTCATAAACCTGATATATGATAGCTGTTACAAAAAAAATTAAGCCAATAACACTTACCACAAGAATAATAATTGCACTTATTTTTACAAGAATAGGAATTTCTTGTCTTGGTGGAGATTCTGATTCGGTGGTATTCATGTGCAATTTTTAATTCAGATAATTAAGGTTTTTTGCATATAAAGTTATGAAAATAAGCGAGATAATTAATTCGAAAGTAGGAAAAGGAAGTTCGGGTAAGAATACTTGTGGTAGAATTAAAAGAATAATTTGTGCCACAGTATATATATGAAACCCTATTTTTTTTAAATTCCACATCATGTAGGCTCCGTAAACTGTTAGTGAGAATAATACTGCCTGAAATAAAAAATAACTTGCATTAATAGAAATTAATATTTCCAATACGTTTGTGTCCATTTCTTCTGCTAAAAAGTCGAAAGCACCCTGCTCGTATAATCCCCTAACCATATCAATTGTCAAAAACATAATCGAATTTGAAACCAAAGAAAATCCACTGCCTACAAATGTTAGTATACACAGTATTTTCAGTAGTTCGGGTCTTGTGTTTTTTTCTTCTTCTTGTATTTCTATCATTGGATTCATTTCAGTTACTGGTACGGTAATTTTTGTTGTATTTAACAGATACCTCTCAGTTTGGTGCAAAAATATAAAAATATCACTACGAGTTTGCGGAAGTTTTAAATATGGATTTGTGAAGTATAATTATTTCAAAATTCATTTGTACTTACACGAACCACTTGTCAAATATTACTTCCCTTGTACTAAAAATAATAAACCTACTTTTGCAAACCAAAATTTATCAAATTGAAAGAAAAAATTAAACATGTATTTTTTGATTTAGATCGTACTTTATGGGATTTTGAAAAGAGTGCAGCACAAACTTTTGAAGAACTTTTTATTTCCCATCAGTTATTTCAAAAAGGAGTATCTTCAGTTAAAAAATTCCATGAAGTATATACAATACATAATGACAGGCTTTGGGATCAATATCGAAAAGGTGAAATAAAAAAGGAAATTCTGAGAGGATTGCGATTTAGCTTAACCCTCAAAGATTTTGGTATTACTGACAAAGATTTTGGAGAAAGGCTAGGTGATGACTATGTTAGATTAAGTCCGATAAAAGTTAACTTATTCCCATATTCAATTGAGATACTTGAGTATTTATATCCTAAATATAAACTTCATATTATTACCAATGGCTTTAGTGAGGTGCAGGAGATAAAACTAAAGACTTCGAAGATTGATAGTTTTTTTATTGAGGTCATTACGTCAGAAGATGCGGGTTATAAAAAGCCAGATACACGTATATTCGATTATGCATTTAATAAAACAGGGGCATTACCACAAAACAGTATTATGATTGGTGATGACTATGAAGTTGATATAATTGGTGCCAAAAATGTTGGTATGAGGCAAATATTTTTTGATCCCTACCTAAGACACATTGATAATGAGAGCACTTTTTATATCAATAATTTGAAGGAGATTGAAGAAGTGTTGTAGTTGAAAGTTTGAAAATTGAAAGTTAAAAGTGGAGTCTTACTTACCAACCTGGCAGGCTTAATTCACTAGCTGATATCTTTGAAATATGCAATAATAGTTTTCTGAGCACATACCTTATCACCAATTTTTACATTTATTTTCACATCGACAGGTAGAAAAAAGTCAACTCTTGATCCAAATCTTATTATTCCAAATTCTTCGCCCTGATTAACTAAGTCATCTTTTTTGGAGTAGCTAATTATTCGCCGTGCCATCATACCTGCAATCTGTCTTATGAGCACAGCTTTGCCATTTGAATTTTCAAGAACTATTGAGTTCCTTTCATTATCAGTTGATGATTTTGGGTTGTAAGCTGCAAGGTATTTACCTTTATGGTATTTGGTATAAATAACCTTCCCCTTAAATGGATACCAATTTACATGTACATTTAATGGTGACATAAATACCGAAACCATAATCCTACTATCATTAAAAAATTCAGTTTCTTGAACTTCTTCAATGGTAACAATTTTACCATCTGCAGAAGAAATTATATTATTATCGTTGTTAACTACAACTCGGTTTGGTACACGAAAAAAGCTAATTGTCCAAATTAAATCCATAAAGAAACCAACATAAAGAATATTCTGTAATATTTCGTATGGTATAAAATACCATGTTAAATACGACAAAAATGCCAGTACAATAAACGTTACAAGAATTATTTTATAACCTTCTTTGTGAAGACTCATAATTAAAATAAATTAATGAATACAAAAACCATTGGCGTGGCAAAAATAACTGCATCAAACCTGTCGAGTACACCGCCATGACCAGGGAAAATTGTTCCCGAATCCTTAACCCCTGCATTGCGTTTTAATAACGATTCTACTAAATCGCCAAGGGTACCACTAATTACAATTACAACTGATAAAATCAACCATTCAACAATACTAAGTTGGGGTACAAATATTGAAAGAATGTATGCTGAAATTAATGCAAAAAATAATCCACCAATACTTCCCTCCCATGTTTTTTTCGGAGAAATACGTTCCATAAGCTTGTGCTTGCCAATCATGCTTCCGGTTAAATAAGCAAAGACGTCACTTGTCCAAACAATTACAAACATCCCTATTAGTATGCCCGATTGTGATTGGTCAATTGCACCGGTGTAAAAGAGTGAATTCATCAATCCAAATGGAACTGCAATATAAATATATCCTGTAATTAAAGTGGTGATGTTTTTCCATTGCGGATCTTTTCTATAAAGTTCAATGGCAATTTGAACAAATAGAATCACAAAAATTACTGCCGAGAATCTAACGTCCAAATATCCCAACCCCGCTAATCCTATTATGAAATATATTAACATTCCAAATATGTAATATTCGGGAGTAGCTGTTGCTGAAGTCTTGTTTGAACGATTTGCTAATCTGGCAAATTCCTTTAACCCAATAAAATTGAATACAGAAAACACTAAAAGAAATGCCAAAGGATTTAAGAGAATTGACCCAATAACAACTGCTAAAAAAACAATCCCTGTTAAGGACCTAATGTAAATATCTTTCAAATTACGGTAGTTATTGCTAGTGATTAATTTTGCTGCAAAGCTAATAAAATGATTGAAATAACCGCCCAATTGTTTAATTCCCACATTTAGTAACATGCTATTGGCAAACAAATTATTAAATAGTTGGTAGATTTTCAGGCAATTAAACCTTCATCAATTAAAAAAAATATTGCTCTTTTCAGATGGAATTACATATCGTCAATCATGAAAACATATAAGTTTTTCGAACCATGAGCCCCCATTACAAGAGTTTTTTCGATGTCAGCAGTCCGACTTGGACCTGTAATTACCGTAATTTGAGAAGGAAAGTTATTTAGATATTTTTTCTTCATACCGGTAAGTGCGTCTTTTAGTTCAGGAACAACCTGCGAAGCCTTAGCAATAATGATTAGGGTTTCTGGAAATACAAATATCTGTCTACCTAATCCTAAACCAGAGGATACCATTATGCTACCAAATCTTGAGATTAAGAAGTCACAAGTAGCAACACTAACAACTACCGATTTGAATTCTTCGGGTGTACTAGTTGTTACTATATTTTGTTCTGCAAGGCCTTCTTTAATTATTGGGGCCGAACAAAAAATATTATCCCAGTTTTTTTGCCTGACTAAGGCAGCAAGGTTACTAAATACCTCTTTTTCATTTTCGCAGTATATGAAAGTACCACCACATTCGTTGAGCTTGATAGCAAATTGTACTTCAGGAACTTCTTCTTGATCAACAAATACAGAACTTGAAAAATCAACATCCTTGAATGGGTTATCAAGTTTGTTTAGCAATGCATTACGCACATTTTTCAATATTTTTTCTCTACTTGTACTTTCTTTCATTCGCCTGTTTTAACTTTCTTTATCAACAACTGGTTTCTTCTTTTTTGCTTTGGCAGTTTTTCTGGGTGCTCTGCCACTCTCCATTTCTTTAAGTAGGTTTGTGGTATTTCCCCATGGTCTTTTTCCAAAAACTGCTTCTAGGTCGTTACTAAAAATCACTTCTTTTTCTATCAGTAATTCAGCAAGTTTATCCAAACTTTCTTTGTTCTTATCAAGTAATTCTACCGCTCTATTGTAAGCTTCCTCAACCATTTTGCTTATTTCATTATCAATGGCTTCAGCAGTTTTTTCGCTAAACGGTTTGCTAAACGAATATTCTTGCTGTCCAGTTGAATCATAGTAGCTAATATTACCAATTTTTTTACTTAGCCCATAATAGGATACCATTGCATAAGCTTGTTTAGTAACTTTCTCAAGGTCGTTTAGTGCTCCTGTAGATACTTTGTTAAATATAACTTGCTCAGCTGCACGACCACCCAAAGTTGCAGTCATTTCGTCAAACATTTGGTCGTAAGTGGTAATTTGTCTTTCCTCAGGTAAATACCATGCTGCACCAAGCGATTTTCCACGTGGTACAATAGTTACTTTAATTAAAGGGTGTGCATGTTCAAGCAGCCAGCTAATTGATGCATGACCGGCTTCGTGATAAGCAATAACCTTTTTCTCATTCGGAGAAATTATCTTATTCTTTTTCTCTAAACCACCTATAATTCTATCAATGGCATCCATGAAATCTTGGTTTGAAATGCTTCTGTGACTTTTCCGTGCTGCTATTAATGCTGATTCATTACAAACATTTGCAATATCGGCACCCGAAAATCCTGGTGTTTGCTTTGCAAGAAAATCTCCATTAACATTTCTGGCAAGTGTTAATGGTTTCATATGCACCTGGAAAATTTGTTTCCTTTCCTCAAGGTCAGGCAGCTCAACATGTATTTGTCTGTCAAATCTACCGGCTCTCATAAGTGCTTTGTCAAGTATATCTGCACGGTTTGTTGCTGCAAGAATAATTACTCCTGAGTTTGGCGTAAAACCATCCATTTCGGTAAGTAGTTGGTTGAGTGTATTTTCACGCTCGTCATTACCGCCTGTCATTGCATTTTTACCCCTGGCTCTACCAATGGCGTCTATTTCGTCTATAAAAATAATACTGGGGGCTTTTTCTTTGGCACTTTTAAATAAGTCGCGTACACGCGATGCTCCAACGCCCACAAACATTTCCACAAAATCAGAACCAGATATGGAGAAAAAAGGAACATCAGCTTCACCTGCAACCGATTTTGCCAGTAATGTTTTACCTGTTCCCGGAGGGCCTACCAGTAGCACCCCGCGTGGTATTTTAGCACCAAGTTTTGTATACTTTTCAGGCTTCTTCAAAAAGTCAACAATTTCAGTAATCTCAACTTTTGCTTCTTCTAAGCCTGCAACATCTTTAAAAGAAATATTTACACTGGTTTTTTTATCGTAAATCTGTGCTTTCGATTTGCCAATGTTAAATATCTGGCCACCGCCGCCGCCACCTTTACTCATCATGCGCATAAAAAAGAACCAAACCCCAACTAGTAAGGCAATCGGGAATATCCAACTTATAATTTCGGCACCCCAATTATGTCGCATTTCTGTTTCAACATAAACAGGGTCACTAGTGTTGGCTTGCGCGGCTTCAACATCCTCATAAAATTTATCCACCGATCCAACAGTGTAAAAATAGTGTGGAGTATTTTTATTTAAGCCCGATTTAGTTTCAATGTCCTTATGCATTTCTTGCGATAATTTACCAGGTTTAATGAATATCTCCGCAGTTTCTTTATTTACCAAAATAATTTTAGATACATCATCGTGCTGTAGCATCACCTTTAAATCGCGCCAATTAGTTTGTTTTCCAGTGTCATTTAGCCCAATAAATTGTATACCAAATAATACAACGAACAGAAGACCATAAATCCAATAAAAATTGAATTTCGATTTTCCATCCGGCCCTTTACCTTTTAAATTACTAAAAGGATTCAAGCTCGACCCTTTTTTTGGTTGCTTATTTTTTATGTCTTTTTTATCATTTTCTGCCATTCTGTCGTAATGTTTTAAATTAACGAGCTTAAGTATTCCCAACTATTAATCATTGTTCAATTACTAAACGGTCATCCTTAATCTCCTGTGCAAAAGCAATTAAATCTATAAACTCTCAAAAAACTCTATTTAGTAGAGAGAGTTATTTATAGTTTTGTATTCATTAACAAGTAGTTAGTTGTCGCTTTTGTATTTTTTTAATATAGCATCTGCCCATAAATCTTCTAATTTGTAATAGGCTCTAATATCGTCCTGAAATACATGTACAACAACATCAAAGTAGTCTATCAAAATCCATTCCGAATTTCCGTAACCTTCCCTGTGAAATGGTTTCAGATCACAGTTTTTAAGAACCTCGTCAACAATATTATTATAAATAGCATCAACCTGTGTTGTTGAAGGTGCCTGGCATATTACAAAATACTGTGAAACAGAAGCCGTAATTTTTTTCAAATCCAGACTTACAATATTTTTAGCTTTTTTGTCCTGCATCGCCATCACAACTTGCTTTACAATATTTTTGGCATCATCTTTAACTGCTTTTCTCGGCATATGTTCGTATCTATATTAATCCACAAAAATACAAAAATAGGTAATAGCTATATCAGATTCTGGCTCAAGTGTTTTTCAATTTATTTTTGGCGTCATGCTAGCCTGCATTAAATAATTTCGGCTATCACCAGGCTTTACATTTACAGTTGTTTTATACCAGTTGTTTTTTGTAAGCAATGCGGGGGCTTCCTTTGTCAGCCTCCTATTGCAACAAAAATAACAATGGTATTTCAACAAGCTAACATTTCAATCCTTTGCCGAAACGCACGTTATAATATCTAGTAATTCAAATATTTGATAGCTTTGTGCGCTAATATTTTATTGCAAAATAATTTGTATGAAGTTTAATATCATAAAATTACCAAAGGTTAGCTCTACCAACAGTTATGCTCAACATCAAATCGAAAGTAATTCCTCACACGAAGGAGATGTTATTTTTACATTAAACCAGCAAGTTGGAAGAGGTCAGGGTAAAAACATCTGGGAAAGCGAAACCGGTAGTAATCTTAATATTAGCATTATACTTCAGCCAAAAATGATACATGCTTCACAGCAATTTGTGCTAACTCAGTTGGTTTCGTTGGCAATTATCCAATTACTTAGCGAGTACATAAATGATAATGAACATGAAATTAAAATAAAATGGCCAAACGATATTTATGTGGGTGATAATAAAATTGCAGGAATATTATTTCAAAACTTCATAAAAGGAAATGAAATTGAATACTCAATTGTAGGTATTGGAATCAATGTAAACCAGCTTAAGTTTTTATCACTAGCACCAAACCCCATCTCAATTATTCACCATACAAATAAACAAACAGATATAGGTAGTCTATTAAATAACCTTCTCGAAAATATAGCGGCTAACTATAAAAAATATGCCACTGAAAGTACTTTCCCTAAATTAAAATCGAAATATATAAATAATCTTTATCAATACGATATTTGGGCAAATTACTCTGACTCAGTAGGTAAATTTAAAGGTAAAATAATTGATATTGATGAGTTTGGAAGACTAATTGTGAAGATGGAAAATGATCATGAAAAACTTTATATGTTTAAAGAAATAGAGTTTTTGCAATCAAATAAACAATAGTTTATTAAAGAAGTGTTGATGTAAAAGGAATTAATAGACCTCCCTTAAATAGTATCACTAAAAAAACTCCATATTTTTCAAATGGCTTTAAGAAGGCGTCAAGAACAAGGCTTGTGAAGTATTTAGAATCCAGGAGTTTACTTTTGTAAATGACGGGTTCGAAATGCAAGTATAACACAGTTATTGACGTTTTATTAAAGCTATCAAATAGCAGCATTTATATTTCCTGCCATAACATTAACCAAATTTCCCAATGGACGTTTAGCAATCATCGCCATCATAGGGTTAATATTTGCATCAACCTCAACTTGAGCCACAGTGTTGTCTCCCTGTTCTGTAAGTTTAATATTGAGACCAAAACTAAAAGGTACTTTGCCAACAGGAACAAGTTTTATGCTTGTATGTGGAATTTTTTCATCAAAAGCTAGCTTAATACTTGCCATACCCTGTATGGTAAACGAGCACGAATCTTTATCCGATTCCCAATTGGTTATTTGGTCGGGCATCAATGTCTCGAAATTATTAAAATCAGTTAAAAAATTATAAACACTAATTATATCTTTATTTATTGTGGCTGGTTTTCCTTCTATTATCATGATCTTTTTTTTAAGTGATTATAAGAGCGAATATTTAATTAATTATGAACAAAAATATTAATCATTAATAATTCATTTACTGATTATTTTCGCTCCATTTTTTTGGATTTTTACTCCATTCCAATAATGAATCCTCTTCAGTTGATGTAACATAATTATCAGCAACAGCTTTGCCAATCATGGTGTCATAATCACATAAAGAAATTAATTTACAATTTTTATCCAAAAAATTTTGTTTTGCAATTTCAAGTCCATAGGTAAATATTGCAACCATACCTGCAACTACAGCTCCCGAATCTCGAAGAGCATCAACAGCATTGAGGCTGCTTTTCCCGGTTGATATTAAATCTTCAATTACCACAACAGTTTGCCCTTTATCAAGCTTGCCTTCAATTTTGTTTGTCATTCCATGTGCTTTCGCAGATGACCTGATATAAACAAATGGAAGTCCAAGTTCTTCAGCAACTAAAGCACCTTGAGGAATACCTGCTGTGGCTACTCCAGCAATTAC
>JASFZK010000098.1:0-6967 GCA_045267845.1 Bacteroidota bacterium
CAAAGCCATTTATGTAGAAATCCGCGTGTTGTTAAAGAGGCAAATACACTTGCCGCTGCTGGATTTGATGTAACTATTTTAACTACATTCACTTACGCTGATTTGCTTGAAGAAGATTTTAAATTAATTGATACGGATAAAATAAAGTATAAAGGGATTATTAATATGATTCCGGGACATGCCTCTTCGTGGTATAGATTTAAAAATAGGCTTGAACGACGAATTGCTGGCGAATTAATTGGAAGGTTCAATTGGGAAAATGTTCAGGCATTGGGTTATAATTATAGTGCAAACATAAAGGCAGCCATTGCTGAGAATGCAGATTTGTACACCTGTCATCAAGAGGTTAGTACGGTGATTGGGTGTAAGTTAATTGAACGAGGGTTTAAAGTTGCTTTTGACTTTGAAGATTGGTATTCAAATGATTTACTTGCAGATGCTAATAAAACACGTCCCATTGATTTATTAAAGAAATATGAAAAATTTGCTCTTAATAATGGAGTACTAAACTATACAACTTCTGAGAGTATGGCTAAAGGATTTGCAGAATTTGCGAATTCAAAAGAACCAAAAATTCTGCATAATGTTTTTCCGTTGGCTGAGCGCGAGCTGCTTGATGGTCAAATAAAAGATAGAAAAGACTTAACAAAAACATCAATTCACTGGTATTCGCAAACAATTGGTGCCGGCCGAGGACTTGAATTTATTATTAATTCGTTAAAGTTGGTGAAGAGTCCGGTTGAGTTGCATTTACGTGGAAACTGTTCAGAAGAGTTCAAACATGAATTACTGGCTATATTTCCAACAGAAAATGGCCATGAGTTGTTTTTTCATGAGTTAGTGCCACACAAAGAATTACTATCCAGAATTGCAGAGCATGATATTGGTTTGGCAACAGAAAAGAGTACACCCCCGAGCCGCGATTTAACAATTACAAATAAAATATTACAATATCTATTAGGTGGAATTGCTGTTGTTGCTTCTGATACTTCCGGACAAAAAGAGGTGGCTAGAGAAGCTCCTGATTCAGTATTTTTATTTGAGAATGACAATAAAATAGAATTTTCAAACGCATTAAATTCATTGATTGAAGACAAAGGAAAGTTGCAGAAGGCAAAAGATGAAGCTTTGAAAATATCAACTGATAAATTCTGTTGGGAAAAACAGGAACAATGGTTGGTAGATTGGATTACCGAAGTACTAAAAAAATAAACCCAAGAATATGAAGAAAGTTCTAGTTACAGGCGCGTTAGGATTTATAGGATTTCACCTAACTGAAAAATTACTTAAAGAAGGCTATGAGGTTGTAGGGATTGACGTTATCAATAGTTATTACGATATAAGACTTAAATATGCAAAGCTTCCAATATTGGGTATTGAGGCTGGTGCCATGTGGCCAAACGTCATGCATCAAAGCACCAAATATCCAAACTTTAAATTTTCTAAGGTCGATATTAGTGACAGGTATTATCTCGAAAAATTATTTGAGGAGGAACAATTCGATACAGTTTGTAATCTTGCTGCTCAGGCAGGTGTTCAATATAGTATTGCTAACCCTCATACTTATGTAACAAATAACATGAGCGGTTTTGTCAATATTATCGATGCGTCTCGTCATCATGGCGTGAAGCATTTTGTATATGCAAGTAGTTCAAGTGTTTATGGTGATAGAGATGAGGTGCCTTTTAGGGAAACCGACAATGTAGATAATCCAATTAGTTTATATGCAGCCAGTAAAAAAGCTGATGAGCTAATGGCACATTCCTATAGTCATTTATTCAATTTAAAAACAACAGGCCTCCGTTTTTTCACAGTTTACGGACCATGGGGAAGGCCTGATATGGCTCCTTATATTTTTGTGAAGAATATTCGTGAAGGAAATCAAATTACAGTTTTTAATAATGGTAATTTAGAACGTGACTTTACTTATGTGCTTGATATTGTGGATGGTGTTTTTAGGGTTATTGACCAAAATGCTAAAAACGATTTATACGAAATTTATAATATTGGAAATTCAAATCCGGTAAATCTTAATGATTTTATTGCAACAATTGAAGATGCAGTTGGTAAAAAAGCAATAATAAGTTACAAGCCATTACGCGAAGGAGATGTTATCCGTACATACTCTGACATCACAAAATTGCGTAATGATTATGGTTATAATCCTAAAGTAAATATTAAAGAAGGGATTGAGAAATTTGTTGACTGGTACTTGAATTCGCCTTTGGTTAAATAAAAAATTAACGATATATATATGCCCATGAAACGAGTTTTAATAATATCACCAAATTTTCCGCCGATTAATGCGGCAGATATGCATAGAGTTAGACAAAGTTTGCCCTTCTTTGAGCAGATGGGCTGGAAGGCTACAGTACTTGCTGTTATTCCAGAATATATTGAAATGAGTGAGGACCCCATTCTTTTAGAAACAATACCAAAAGATACTGATATAACATATCTTAAAGCTTTTGATGCCAAAAGAACTCGTAAATTTGGATTGGGAAATATTGGTTATCGATCGATTTACTATTTTCGTAAACATGGAAATAAATTACTTAAAGAGACTAAATTTGATTTAATATATTTTTCAACAACAGCTTTCCCAGTAATGACACTTGGTAGATATTGGAAAAAGAAGTTTGGTGTTCCTTTCATAATCGATATGCAGGATCCATGGCGAAACGATTTTTATTTGGATAAGCCGAAGAGTGAACGTCCACCAAAGTTTTTGCTTGCTTATAATATGGATAAATACCTTGAAGCGTGGACCATGAAGCATGTTGATGGAATTGTATCAGTGAGCCCTGGCTACCCTGAAACATTAATGGAGCGTTACTCAAATATAGTACCCGAAGACTGTGTAGTTATTCCTTTTGGCGGTGCAAGTGTTGATTTTGAGGTGCTTGATAAAGTCAAACTGAAAAATAATCTATTCGAATTGGATGATGGCAAAATCAACTTTGTGTACATCGGCAGGGGAGGACATGACATGAATTTTGCTCTAGGTGGAATATTTTCAGGACTAAAAAAAGGGTTGGAACAAAACCCAGAGTTATTCGCAAAGGTTCGTATGTTTTTCATTGGAACCAGTTATGCTGCTGATGGAAAAGGTTTGAAAACTATTACACCAATTGCAGAAAAGTATGGTGTAGAAGATCACGTAGTTGAACTAACAAACCGCCTTCCATATTTTGAGGCAATGAATGTACTTAAGGATGCAGATATAATGTTAATACCAGGATCAACTGATACCCAGTATACTGCCTCAAAATTATATCCATACATACTTGCAAAAAAGCCAATGATGGCCGTATTTAATGAAAAAAGTAGTGTTGTTGAGGTTCTTAATAAAACAAATGCTGGTACTTGTGTTACATTTTCCAATAGTGATAATGAGCAAGACCTTGGGGACTCGGTATTGAAAACATATAATGAATATTTGAAAAAAATTCCATTTACTCCAGACACAAACTGGAATGAATTTGAGCCTTATTCTGCTCGTGAAGCAACAAGAAAGCAAGTTGATTTCTTTAATAAAATTATTGCAAAATGAAAAAGAAACTCGCCATAATATCGTCACATCCAATTCAGTACAATGCACCAATGTTTGCTCTGCTTTCTAAGTCAGATGAAATTGAGCCAAAGGTATTTTATACATGGAGTCAGAGTAAAGAATCACTTTTTGATGTTGACTTTGGAAAAACCATTGAATGGGATATCCCATTGCTGGATGGTTACAATTATGAATTTGTTGAAAATATTGCTACAGATCCCGGACCACATCACGGTAAAGGAATTGATTGCCCCGGTCTACCAGCCGCAATCGAAAACTGGGGAGCTGATGGCATTTTGATTTTTGGATGGAATTACAAGGCTCATAATGCCGCCATGAAATATTTTAAAGGGAAGATCCCCGTCTATTTTAGAGGCGATTCAACTTTGATTGATGAACAAGGTGGAGTTAAACAATTGTTACGCAGATTGTATTTAAAATGGATTTATCGAAATACTGATTATGCGTTTTTTGTTGGGAAAAATAATAAAGAATATTTCCTAGC
Organism: Bacteroidota bacterium; assembly: GCA_045267845.1. Lineage (GTDB taxonomy): Bacteria > Bacteroidota > Bacteroidia > Bacteroidales > F082. The sequence goes on from JASFZK010000098.1 coordinate 4,059, forward strand.
ACACGGAATACCCAATGATAAATTATTTTTTGCTCCGCATGCAATTGATAATAATCGGTTTAATGATTCAACAGGCAGCTACCAAAAAGAAGCTGTTATTATGCGAAAGGAGAATAGTATCCCGGAAGAAGACATTGTTGTTTTATTTGTAGGAAAATTTGAGTCGAAAAAAAACCCCCTTATTCTCATCGAAGCTGCCAAAAAAATTAACGATAGCAAATTGCATTTTGTGTTTGTTGGTAACGGTGATTGGGAAGATGAAATGAAAAGGAAATCTGAGGGTATGAGTAATATTCATTATCTCGAATTTCAAAATCAGAGTCGTATGCCGGTCATTTATTACATGGCTGATATTCTTGCCTTACCATCACAGGGGCCTGGTGAAACATGGGGCTTAGTTGTTAACGAGGCAATGGCTTGTGGCAGAGCAATATTGGTAAGCACAAAAGCAGGTTGTTTTTCAAATTTAGTTGAAAATGGTAAAAATGGATGGGTTTTCGAATCTGGAAATATTAATGATTGCATTGAAGGCATTAATAAAATGAACAATAAGAAAACTTGCAAAGAAATGGGTAAGCAATCACAAATTATGATACAAAAATGGTCGTTTGCCGAGATTGTATTAAGTCTGGAAAAGCATATATAAATTACAGAATCTATTTATAATTTATTCTCAATAATAAATAATCATTGGCAAAAAATAAATCATAATTGTATATCTCAAATAAAAATATTGGTGTTATTGCAGCAGCTCTTCTGTTGTATACTTATTATCAGGTAGGTACAAATTTGTATTATGTATCAGCAATAGGTGCCGCATTATTTTTGTTTGTTTTCATAAAGTTTGTTCAAAATTTAGGTGAAAAAGTTGAAGTACGTGATTTAATAGCATTTTTGTCATTACTCCAATGGGTGGTAGGTCCAATTCTTGCTTATAATTTACTACCGTACGATGAGCTTTATTGGATGGATGTGCCCGAAGAAGAATATATGAATTTTGTCGTTTCGGGTTGTGCAGCTCTACTAATTGGCATGTATTTACCAGTATCAAATGACAGGACACTTGGCGTTGTAGAGTTGGATAGAGCTTCCGAATATCTTAGAGAAAACCCATATGTTGGTTATATTATTGCCGGGGGAGGACTTGTTACTAGCTTTTTAAGTAGTTACGTACCAGGAAGCCTTGGTTTCTTATTTTTTCTACTTGGAAACCTTCAGTTTGTTGGTGTTTACATGATACTGTTTGGCGATTCGAAGTTTAAGTGGATAATATTTAGTGCCTTAATGGGTACCGTTATACTCGGATCTGTAGCCAGAGGAATGTTTGGACAGTTAATGCTTTGGCTATTATTCTCATTCTTGATGATAGCATATGTTATTAAAATTCCAATGTTTGGAAAAGTATTGCTCATAAGTGTTGGCGTTATACTGATACTTTTAATTCAATCAGTAAAAGATGAGTATCGTAAAGCTACCTGGTATGCTACTAGTTCAAAAAGCAATAGTGAGATATTTCAAGAATTGCTTCAGGATAGGATTTCAAATCCTTCAAAATTATTTTCTGCTGGTCCACTGGAAAATATGGGTGCCCGACTAAATCAAGGTTGGATTATAGCCCGAATTATGGGGCATATGCCTCTTAAATATGATTTTGTAAAAGGAGAAACCATCGAAACTGCAATATATGCAGGGCTTCTTCCACGGGTACTTGCTCCAAACAAAGCCAAAGCGGGAGGAAGAGCTAATTTTGAGCGATTTACTGGAACCCCTCTACCCGAAGGAACAAGTATGGACATTTCGCTAGTGGGTGAAGCATATGCAAATTATGGTGTTTTTGGAGGTGTTATTTTTATGTTTATTATAGGTCTATTTTATAATTGGATAATAATCAGGATTGTTAAAATTGCAAAAAATCATCCTGTTTTAGTATTATTTATTCCTCTACTTTTCTTCCAGGTTATTAAAGCCGAAACCGATTTTGCCACAATCTTTAACTATTTAACAAAAGCAGCACTAATAGTTTATTTAGTATTCTGGGGTATGAAAACTTTCTTAAAGATTGAGATGTAAGTGAAAATGAATGTAGAATGCTAAAGTTAGGATATGTTAGACAAGAACTTGAAATGTGATAATCATTTCGATGCTTGACTCTTGTTTCTTTTATTATTAAAAAAAATACAGATGAAAAATATTGACGTAGTTTATTTTTTCAGAAAACCTTTTACCGACTATTTTAGCATAGAAGAGTTATTTGGTTTTATACAAAATAGTTTACCCAAGGAAATTAAATTCACTAATTACTACATGAAAAAGGTTAGTAATGGTTTGTCTAATAGATTATTCAATACCTTCGATGTTATATCAAAGCAAAAACAAATTAATCATATAACAGGTGATGTCCACTATATTTCCTTTTTCATAAAAAAGGAACGTACACTATTAACCGTCCATGATTTAGTCGCATTATCACGAAGTACAGGTATAAAACGCGCAATTCTAAAACTAATTTGGTACACAATTCCTGCCAAAAGAGTTAAGTATATTACTGTTATATCTGAATTTACAAAAAATGAATTATTAAAAGAGCTTAACATTGATCCCGAAAAGGTAATTGTTATACACGACTGTCTTTCTCCAATAATTAAATTTAAGCCTAAAAAATTTAATTCAGCAAAACCCAACATACTACAAATGGGTACTGCTCATAATAAAAACCTCGAAAATATTATCCCTGCCATAAAGGGCTTAAATGTAAAGCTAACTATACTTGGTAATCTTAATGACAATCAAAAAGAATTACTTAAGAATTCTGATATTGATTATGAAAATGTTTTTAATCTTGAATATGAGGATGTTATAAAACTGTATGAAAATGCTGACTTGGTTACATTTGCTTCAAGTTACGAAGG
>JASFZK010000099.1:0-27620 GCA_045267845.1 Bacteroidota bacterium
GTATATATGTATATTACGCATATTAATATAATTACACACAGAAAAGTAAGTAATATTAATGCACATCGCAACATAGCCTTAACGAACATATCCGGAAGTTATTGAATAGCAATTTGCATTTGTATAATTTGATAAGTAAATGAAAATAGCACGTCCAAACAGGCTCTTACGTAATACAGGATTCATAGTATAATATAGATTCTACAAGTAATGAATTTATTGGCAAAGTGAGAGTATAGCGCTTTGGAAACCTGCAGTATAAGCCAAATTACGGTGCTTCACGAAAGCTACATTTATTCGACAGACTAAAAAACCACACCAAAAATTATGGAGTACTTAATCACAATATAAAACCAAAATCAATACAATTCGTATCCTTGTTTTTCTAATTCTTGGGCTTTACCAACATTAGTAACCCACTTTTTACCATCATCACCGTTTAATATCCTAAGTTTTTCGTCTTTGCGGCTTACAACAAATTTCTCTGCATCTTGCAGGTTAGTAAACTTATAAACCTGATCGGTATTACCGGTGAATACCTTTATTGTACCATTGCCGCCAAAGCGGGTTTTTATTGCACTAGCATAGCCATACTCATTTATATAAATACTTACCACAACTTCATGCTCCCACTCTTTGCTACCACGATAACTACCATCACTAGTTGATTGAAAAATAAGCACAAATGTTTTTTGTGGATATTTTTTCTTGAGTGCTATAAAATCATCAACTCTCATTTTCATATTAGTAACACTGTCAATGAAAATAATATCGTAGGGGCTTAAATCATTTGGTAAATTTGGTGCTATTGAAGTGTTGGGATGGAAAGCATTAAACCTTTTGAATTTATCTTGCAGAGTAGAGGCAAGTCCTTCTTCACTTGAAGCATATAGTACTTTTTTATTAAACTTATGAGCAAAATATTTTGATAATTCAATTGCTAATGAACTTTTGCCTTTTCCTGGCTTGCTCCAAAACATCATTGAAAAAGGGAGTACAGGGTCGCCGATAAGCTGTAACCACTTACCCTCAAACCCTATTGGATGATGCTGCATTCTAGCAACATCAAGACTACTCATAATACCTGAAGAATTACTGCTTAAACCATTCATATTATTTGAGATAGTTGATTTTACAGGCTTGCCTATTTTTTCTCCAGAGAAAGTTACACCTTGCAAGCCTCGCAATTGAGCATCTGAAACAACAAGTCTTTCCTCTTTAGCTGCTATATAATTCTCCAGGTTCTTTTCAACCTGCTTTGCTTTTTTATAATAGGGATCTGAAGAAGTAACCTTTTTGCTTTTGAATGCATGTTTAACTGCTTTAAGAAGACTTTCTGCTTTTTCTTTCACTGCTGAACGTCCATGAATTCCAATAAAGCGGCTGATTAGTCTAACACTGGTACGCTGTTGTTGCGAATGTGCAATCCTGTTAAACTTCTCCACTACCTTTTTGTCATTATCATCAAGTCTAAAGGTAAAAGTTTTACCAACTTTAGCATCATTGTATATACTAACAAGTTCCTTCTCTATATGTTCTATCTCCTTTGCATATTTTGAGGACTTGGTAATTTGCTTTTTTGTAAGAGAACGTTGTAGTGTATTGATGAAAGTCAACAACTGCTTACGTGTTTTTTTCCTACCATCCATCAAAATATATCGCTTTATAAATCTAACTTCAAGGGTTATTTCTGCCACCTGTTTGGTAGTTGGAGTACTATTTTTCACAAGTGTCATTTTGTTTTTTTTAATAAATTCTTCAGCGTCTTCAATATCCTTAAACTTTTCATTTGCAAATCGTTTATTTGACTTCATATCCCAAATAATAAATCCTGTTGAGTTTGCAGAATATGGTCGTATAGCTACCTTCATCCCTGCATAATTGTAAGTCTTTTTTGTTGCTGCTGATTTATTGGTTTTTTTGATGGTACTGGAGGTTTTCTTCGATAACAATGCTTGGTTTAGCTTGCTTATGTAAACATCAATAAACTTTTTGATATCCTTGTCATCGTCATAAAGATCAAGCATATCCTTTACATCTTTATATGACTCTTTTAATGCTGCTGGCAGTTTTTTAACATCTGCAGGTTTTAATTTGCTATTGAAATTTTCTACTGTGATTTTCATTCTTACTATGTTTTGTTACGTGTTTTTTAATTGTCCATTAACTCAAATAATCTGAGTTTTGCCTTTGCTTTTGCTTTGGCAATCCTGATACGTTTATTCCTGTCTGCTGGTGAGACAGACTTTGTTTGAGCATTGCTATTTCTAGTTTTATTTACCAAAGGGACTTTCTGTTTTTTAAGTGCCAGTTGTTTTGTATGGATTACTTTGTCGGTCGCCAGTTGTTTTTCTGCCTTTGCAATAACATCGCTCTTAACTTTTCGCGTATTGGTTTTTTCAACATACTACTCGAACATATTCCTGGAAACTGTTATTGAGAGATTGTGTTTGGTTTGAAGTAAATCAATTACTTTATCAATGTTTTCAACATCAATATTGGCTTTCATCATTCCGCTTTGCCTTTCAAAACCATCACGAGTGTTTTCGGTAAGCACCACTATGTCAGTATCGGTATAAACACGTTTAAAATTTCTGTTTGCCGGCACAGTAATTATGTAGCCAGCCCACGATCTGGAAATACCTAGTTTCTTATCAGCATCATAAACACTTTGACCCTGAGATAGCCCATTAATTACCTTCTTTGCTTTACCAATAGGAACTGTAACCATGTCTCCCCCTTTTCTTGTATCTGGGTTATAACTATCCGGCATAAGTATTCCTTTACTTGTAGAACCATCGTTGGTAGTATAGCTTACAAGTTTTCCTTTGTAGGTAGCAAAAGCTTGCAACAGATTACCAGTAACTATGTAGCGGATTACTTTATCTGTAGAAAATGATGATATGACATTATCCCAGTTGTCCAATATTTCTTTGCTTTCCCAATTTTGCAATGAATATGACAATCCTTTAATGGATTGTATCTTTTCTCCCTGTTCACCACTTGAGGCCAACACAATGTATTTAAGCGAATTGGCAACTGCAAAACGCAACACAACTGCACTTGGAGCATATGGGTTAGATTTGTTTTTGTCAATTTGGTATCCCAAGAAGACACACTTAACAGAAGAACTCCCTGTTTGATCGCTTTGCTCAGGATAGTTATAGCCCCGACCTATTTGGAAAAACTTAAATGTGGAATCCAAAGATGAAAAACGGTTGTTTGCAACTTCTCTTTCTTTTTTGATAGCAGCACCTTTAGCTTTTTCAAGTTCATCAACCCTTTGATTGTAGTAAGCCTGCCTATTTCCCTCAGGGAGTTTCAGATATTTCTTTTCACTAACAATATTGACTATAAGGTTTTTATATTTATCCTCTAAGTCCTGCTGAATATGTAAAGATCTGTTTTTAGCAAACTCTTGATGGTCCGCCCTTTGCTCCTCCATTAAAACAGAAGCTTCACGGCCATCAAGTGACTTTTTTATTATATTATCAAGCTCTTCACGCTTATAGGGTTTACGTAAATTGTTAACCTGGCACTTCTCAATAAAACTATCTTGTCCAAAAGTACTTTTACCACCTTTTCCGGCAATGGCAGTTTCACTTTCCATGGTTTCGGCTTCCAGGTTCATTACTTGTACTTCAAGATCATATTGATCAGTTTGAATTAAGTAAGTAATATAGTTATCGTAAAGTTCCATTACATCAGCATAAAACTTCTCCTGATCTTTAACCGGCATTATTGCTACTCGTCCAGATACTTTATGAGCTGCACTCTCTACGATGTCCACTTTACCATCAGCCATAGGTTTATTGTCCCCTTCAAATTTTAAAGGGTCGCCCAGTGCTTTGTTTAGTTCTGGTTTCTCTTTTAAATATTCAGTAACAACCTTATCACCATATTTATTTAAAAAGTCATTTGTCGTAAGTATTTTACTGCTTTGCTTTTGATTTGAAGTAGTATTTGCATCTAAACTTTTTAGTTTCTTTTGCAACATCATCATTAGCCTTTGCTCTGCCGGTATTGCAGAGTTTAGATAGTCGTAAATAGGTTTGATTATCTGACCTGTACGATTAATACGTCCACGCTTTTGCACTTCTTTGTTTATATCCAGCTCTGCTTGTAGGATAATCATCACACGCTGCTTTACCTTTTCAGCTGGTACACTGCTGGTTACAATTGCATGAGCCGATGCTCCAGTAGCCCCGCTTTGGTTAATCATTAAGCAATCAACCTCATTATTGTTATACTGACGGAAAGCATCAACTACATTGAGTTTTTTGCGTGTCATTACTAATCCTTTGTGAGGTTGACCTTTAATTGGTTTTACCTCCATTTTACGACCAGTTACTTCTGCAACACTATACCCGGCACTTTCAATTTTATCAATAACTACGTCAATAGGACTAATTGATAATCCTGTAGATGCTTCAACAATATTATTGGCAATACGATAGTATTCCCCCTGACCATCAGGTGAAAGTGAACTTACCTCATAGTATTTGTATTCCTTTTTAATTATTATTTCACCTGTGTCTTCATCAAAAACTGGTTCTGTTACTGTATAGCGCATTACTCCACGTAATGCTCTCATAATAACTTCTTTAAAATCATTAGATATTTTGTCACCATTTCCTACCGGATTACCATGTTCGTTTTCCATTTGCTCTAAAAAACTACCCATGGTACTAGCAAATGCAATTACAGGTTTTTTACCTTCTTTAAGTCTTTCGATAGCACGATCAGCAACTGCCTCTGCCTTTATGGCAAAAAGCATTTGATTTATAAGGTTAAATACTTTTGAAAACATTGGAGGACTATCAACACCAGCTGCTTTAGTTCCTTTGCGCTGCTCCACTTCTTTGTATTCTGCCTTTTTAATAGTATCATCTTCTTCAACCATTTTTGAGATAAAATCCTGCTGAAACTCAATAATATCACGTAAGATCTGAGTAATATTATCTGCAATAGCTGCATGTTCAACAGCCTGGTTATTCAAGGTGATATAGTTAACTTCCACTCCTTCGAAACTTCTCTCACGTCTGATCATTTGCCCTTCTGCTACAAGTTGACTGCTTAGTACTTCCTGCAAAGCCACACCACCTGCGATTATTGCATCAACGAGTTTGTCATTGTCAAGGTTCGCTTCCGAAAGGGCTGTTTTCATGGCATAAACAGGCATATTATCTGGTCGTTTTGCAAAGGTTGCTGAAAGGAAAGTTACACCCTTGCAACTTCTTAGTACTTCCTGAATAAATTCACCAGTATTTGATGAACCACTTGCATTATGGGCTTCATCCATTATTATTATGTTGTTTCTTGCAATCGCCTGTAGAAAATTTGGTTTTATAAACTTAGTCTTAGGACTGTTGAACTGTGAGTATGTTGCCATAAAATAATCATACTCTTTTGGCACCTTATGACTCTCCAGTATTGGTAATTGCTCACTTTTTGGTAATGCTTCATAAACTATTTCACCCTCACTATTTTTTACATGAGTTTTGCTCTCCCTGCCATTAATGATAAACGGAACAAGCTTTTCGCTTCCAATATCAACAAGGTCGCGATACATATCAGAGAAAAGGTTTGGCTTTTCTGAAAGGAATATTGGCTTAAAGCCATTATAGTAACCATAGCGAATCATAGAAGCTGCAACTCTACCTTTTCCAATTCCCGTTTGGTCACCAATTATCATTCCCTGACCTTTCTTCTCAATATTGTAAATGGATAATGCAACTGCATCAATCTGTTCCGCTGAAAGGGAGCGACAAAGTTCTACGCTAGTATAATGAAGTTTCTTTTGTAGGTATTCGTGGAAATTTCCAATTTCCTGTTTTATCTTACGGATAGCAATATGAATTTCATAATCCATACTGTCCGGTGTAATGGTATCTAGTAGTGGGCAAACAAATGAAGAAGGGATGTAAGGAGAACCAAGCGAGCCTAACCCTTCAATTGATTCTACTAATAACTTAGATTTGATTAGCTGATTAAAAAAATATTCAAAGGTATTCTCTCCCAAATTGTCAACTGTTGTTTTCCAAGTTTTCCTATCTCTACTCGGTAGAAAATATTTATCTAACAAACTTTTCTCAATAGTTTTTGATGGCAGCATGTGAAAATTGATAACAATTGAATCATTTAACCTACTTACAGCTTTGATGTATTTGATTGTGGCTTTGTTTTTCATGCTCAGAAATTTTAAAATAAGTCGAATGCAGGCAACATATTCCTCTTAAATCCTTCAATTTGATTATTGGTTTCAACAGGGTCCAAAGCTTGTTCAACCCCTCTGGTAAATGCAGCTGTAAGAACTGAAGTTACCATAACAATGGATACTGTTTGCAGAAGCTCCTTTGTAGGTGGTATTTTATAAACAAACTTCTTATTCTTGTTAGCTCTACTCTCTCCCAAATTGTAATAAATAAGGGCTTCAGCAGTTCCAATAAAAAACCCTGCTGTAGTTATAATTAGCATATTTCTTTCCTGTTTTGTCATAGTTTTGTTTTTTCTGACTTAAAGAAGTTTAAGTTTAGCCATTGCTTTTGCTCTGGCTATTTGTATCCTATTTTTCTTATTCTGTTTGTCGTTGCTTTTAGTGTTCAAGGAAAGATTCTCATTATCCCAACCAACGTACCATGCGGTCATTATTTTAATAGTATCTGTGTCACCTACCTGTTTCCTTTTAAACATTTTTAAGAGTTCAGCATCACGCCCGGCAATTCTTAATTTACCATGGGCAAATGCCTTTTTGCCTAGTTGTTTGGCTTTGTATATTTTTTCAGATTTTGCATCAGCAACACTGCTCTTTTTGTTTGTGTCCAACACCACTTTTTTTTGTGAAGACACAATGGTAAGTTCGGGATCAGCATGAAACCCTTTAACTGTTTTTATCTTTTTTGTTACCAAATCTCGTAGTTTGATAATGGTTTGATATTGTAGTTTTAAGCCCTTTATAATATCTACAAGTTCATAGTGGTTTTGATTGTAATCTACAATCATTCCTTTCTTAAAGGATTTCAGGTCACGTTCACCAATTAGTGTAGGTCTTGGAGAAGGATAGTTTTGTGAGTTGTCTCTCCAAAATGAAGCTCCCCATTCTGCACTTTTGCCATCCTCAATATTTTTTATCTGCTCATCTGATAAATTGAATGTTGTATTTACCATTACTTCCTTTTTCGTCTTGATATCTACAAAAGATGTAACTCGATCGTATAGATCATCGAAAGTATCAACTGTAACATCCGTAACTCTTTTTAATGGTGGATATCCTTCAGGTTTGATCTTTCTTCCATCAATCAATACTAGGCGAGTGTCGAAGGCTGTCCCCTGTCTTGAGTAGAGTTTGTGTCCATCAATGTTAATCACATCCATAACATGGTAATTGTGGTAGAGCCACAAAAAGAAGTCACGGTTTTTACCCTTTTGTATTCTACCATGATCATCCCAATGGGTATGTCCGCCAATAATTATTGCCGCTTTACCGTCATGTCTCATGGTCTGCAATGCAATGGCAGCCATTAGGTGATCAAGTGTTTTAGTTGTAAAATTCCTTACCCTTTCCATGTCTATTAGAACCCCGAATGGAGGATTCGTTATAACTGCATCAAGTTCATATGTAAATCCAACAAAAGGCTTTGAAGCATCTTGTTCCATTACTTTTTGAAACGGCTGAGTTTTTAGATTTGCGTTTCGGATGCCGTCTATTTCATTAACAATAAACCACTGAGGCTTTGAGGCAATAGTAAGCAGTCCATTACCTGCAGAGGGTTCAAAATAAAACTTGTCGGGCTTTTTATCCATTTCGCAAAATATTCCGGCTATATAACCAATTGGAGCAGGGGTTGAGTATTGCTGCAAACGGATGCTTTCGCTTGTACGATGACTAAGATTTACTTGAGAGTGATAAAGTGCTACTATGCTGTTATATCTTTCTTTTACACTTAACTTACTGTTATGCGCATATTTTCTTGCAATGTTTACAATTGAAAGTTCAGTAAGTTCTTTAATAAGATTTTTATTTTCTATCCCAAAACTAGCAGCAAGTTTTTCAATACTGCGCTTATTATGCTTCTTGTACTCAAGCAAGTCAGCTGTTACTGCCTCTACATATTTTCTCTGCTCTCTCACCATATTCTGCTAGTCTCTCTTATAAAGTGCTATCCCACCCAAAAGCCCAATTGCGATTGTAGAATATATCAAAGCCTTATTGCGATTGAACCAGTCTCTGGTTTGGGGTGTTATTATTACTTCAGGTAAAATAAAGCCACTTCTTTCCAGGGAAAAGTTGATGACCTGAGAGTAATTACTACCACTTTGGAAATTGCTGAAATCAATCTGTTTAGTTTGCTTCTTATAACCCATAAATGAGGCAGTCAAAAATTGTCCTCCAAGAGTTCCAAACTGATAATAGCCATCAAAATTTGTAGTAGTCCCTATTAAAGGGCTTCCTTGATTACCAGACGCATCAGTAAAGATGACATGGGCATTATAGATTCCTTTACCTGTATTTTGGTCAACTACTTTTCCTTGAACTGAAGTCATAATCCTACCCTCCTATCTCTTTTGCTTTTTCCATTTTTTCCCAGCCTCTTTTACACAAGAAGTCCATTTTTTTCGAGGACTAGCTTTTTGTATCTGTTTGGCAATCCGCATAATGCCTTTGCCTTGATTCGACAATTGTTTTTTTGTCATTTTTGCCATAATATTTTTTGTTTTATTGATTGAAAATAAAAAGTTCGTTGCTGCCAGTATTGCGACAGTCTATGTGGAGCCAGGAATTAGTGTTGTCTTCAATTGCCATCAATCCTAATGATAAATAAATAGACTTATAATGCTTAATTATATGCTTACGCACCTGTTTTGGTGTAGCATCGGTAAACTTTAAATCAGCTGCGTTACCAAACTTATGCTGACTATATGATGCACCAATATTACATTGTGGTGATCTCACTCCACTTTTAGTAAAGTATTGCAGCTTTTTCGTTTCACCAAAGTCAAGAAATTCACTTGCACTTACTTTTCCTTGTTGTGACCAATTATTTATAATTACACACCCAAAATAATTACGTAACGACTGAACTATTTTGGGTAATAGTGGGTTCACAAAGATGAGCGAGTTGCCCTGAAACCGTTGATAGATTTCAGGTGCAACAAACTCATCGAGCCAAAGATTTTGTGTTAATCTTATACGCTGCACTAAACAGAAACTGTTTCAAAGACAACAGACAATTGTAATAAGGCAGAAAATATGCTCTCAACAATTTGCTCAATATTATCATTTGTAATGTCAAATTCTGCTGCAAACCATGCTATAAGATCAGTACGATCATCATCTGAAAGTGCAAGGTATTCCTGCTTTATTGTTTTAGCATTTTTAACAACCTTTATAAGGCCGATTGCACTCATAGCAATTCCAACACCTTCGCTGATACTTATTTTGCCGTCATCTGCCAATGCACTATCAGTTTTTTCAGTGATGCTCATCAATGTTGATAAGGCTTTTCTTAAATTCTCCATCTTTTTTTGTTTAAATGATTTATAATTAATTAACTACTTTCGATTATGATTTAAAACAAAGTGGTTTGCCGCCTACTTTAATTTTTAGTCGAAAAATATTTCTTAGTCTCCTCTAGTATTTTTTCATCTCCAGTTGTTATGGTACTACTTCCACTTAAGCCTGTACAAATACCACCCACAAATGTTAGTAGGCTTACCAGCCACACAGGTAGTGAAATAGGAAGCATGAGAACTACTGCTGCAATTGCTCCAATTAATATGGACCAGTTACCTATTCTTTCAAACAACTCTGGGCTTTCGCTTTTAAGTCTTTTCACTAGTATTTGTATTATCCTATTCATTTTTTTTAATCTCCTTTCTTATTTTTTTGATTTGCCAGTAAAGGAAAATGATAGTGAGAATACCAGATACAACCGCTGTTAAAGCTGCTGCATATCCCAATATATTACTAATGGTTTCGGCAAACTTGCTCATTTGTAGATTGTAAATAGTAGCGATACTACCTATGGATGTGCCAAACATCAGTTTTAATATGTCTATTAATATCTGCATTGTTTTATTATTAATCTATCGACATATTTATTGAGTACCAATTACCACTGGAGTAGATATGTATATTGTTATCAGTGGATGAATAATATATTGTACCATCTTCAGGAGTAAGAGGTGAACTTGATAGTACTTTAAGTTTAGCCATGCTACTTTCAACAAATCTTTTTATACCACCGGCAGTGACTATTGCATTATCATCTTCTGTACTTATTTCGGTAAATATGCTGTCAATTTGAACCTCTTGATAGTTTTGCAGCCCAATCATTCCAACTGCCAGGTCTGTTGAATATATTGCATTACCAATGTTTAATTGATTGTCACCATTATTATCAGGTAACTGCACATCGTAACCAATTACAATATTGTAACTTGCTGCGATAGCATCTTGCCCTGCACTCCAACCTAAAAATGAATTACCAAATCCGGAGTTAAGACTATATCCTGAATAATAGCCTAAACATGTATTATTATCAGAGCTTTGTGCATTATATCCAGACCTGTATCCGATATAAACATTACTTCTTAAGACACTGCCAGTATTGGCAGCAAAAGAACCTATTACTACATTATTTATACCTGAAGTGTTTTTGTTTAACGCAGACTGTCCAATGGATACATTATTCGCACCTGTACTATTGTACTGACTGGCGGCGTATCCTAAACCAGTATTATTGCTTCCTCCGGTATTATATTGAAAGCATCGATAGCCAACTGCAACATTATATGAAATACCCTCTTGGTTTTGAAGTGCTGACAAACCAACAGCAACATTATAATTACCAGATGTTTTTGTTAATGCAGCTTCTCCAATTGCAATATTTCCATTTCCACTTATATTATCAGCAAGACAGGATCCAATAGCTACATTTCTGTCCCCATTCAAATTATTCTGTAATGCAAACTTACCAATGGCCACATTAAAAGTGCCTGTTTCATTAGCAGTCATACTTTCATAACCTATGGAAACATTATCAAAGCCAGTGGTTGTGTTACGCAACGATCCATTTCCAATGGCAATATTTTTATAACCAGTTGTATTGCTACTAAATGCCTGATAACCAACCGCAACATTTTCAAAACCACTGGTGTTTGCTTTTCCAGCCTGATAACCAACAAATACATTATCGTTTTCTGATAGATCATCAACTAGCCCTGCCTCATATCCCAAAAAGACACTATTACCTAATTGTGTTTGCCAAATATGTCCTGCTACATCAAGAGTGGCTTGTGGAATACTTGTACCAATACCGACATTACTATTAATGGGATTGGGGTAAATAACACCATTAATCGCATCATGTCTCCATACTGTTATTTCAAACTTATCAGTAATATTTTCCAGAGAATCTGTACTATTAGCAGGAGCATTTAGTATGTAGGCTCGTTGCTGATTAATATCAGTTATTTGTGTCCCCGTTGGTAAACCTCGCCCTAGTTTAATATCATTACTTTGTATTCGCATAAAGTTGCTGTTACTTACTTGTGCCAATAGGTTGGCAGATATTAAAACCGACATTGTTATAAAAAGTAGTTTCTTCATATGTTTATTTTTTATGTTTTATTCTATAATTCTTATTACTTCTTTAGCGAAGCATGGAGTATTAAGTACTAATATTTCAGTATCAACACCCAAATATTCACTTTTTGCAAGCAAAGCACCATTCACAAAAACCGGAGTTGTGGATTTTAATGTAATCTCCAATGGAAATTCTGTTTGCCCAATAATGGCTATGTACTCATAACTATTAACTGAACTACCACCCGATGGGTTAATGCCATATATTCTCATAACATTGATTTGCTTTGTTTAACAATATTGATAAGAGGATTTGCATTACTCTGAAACTCAATTTTGATACTATCATCAATAATCTCACTTTCTTCAGAATTAATACTTAATACTGCCCCGGCTTTCAGATAATAGTAACTATCGCTTATATTATTGAAATAGAGTTTAGCATCATCACTTCCCGTATTGCTAATAAACACTGACTTACAAAGCCCTTGAATATCGAACCCAATGGTATTTTCCAATACCGTTTGAACTGAGGTTATTAATACATGCGAAGCTTCCATTATTTTTATTTTAAGTTTTTGATTAGAATTACGATTAACCCTAAAAAGGCAATTGTTCCAAATCCACTTGCAACTTTAACTGCTGTATCAATGTTCTCCTTTAAACTCCACCCCTGTTCTACTTCACTTACTTTTGCATCAACTCCATTTTCAAATCTGCTCATGGCAATAACCATGTTTATCATTGTCTTTTTTTCATTGGGTATTGTCACATTAGGTGCAATGCCGATGCGACTGGATACAAACTGAACATATTGATTTACATTATCCTCACTATATCTTGATATTATTTGATCAATGCTATCTATTCCATATTTTCTGTATGTATCAAGTACTTTAAACATTGCCCTGTAGCCAAAAGCATTACTTGCAAACTCTTTAAAAGCAGCATCACTCGAAGGTTTAATCTCACCAATAAACAAATCATTGCTTTGACGGATATTCCCAGGGTTATATATGTGGAGTTTACCAAGCATTTTAATAGAAGATATCTTTGGTGGGTAGTTGATTTTCTTTTTGATTATTCTTAACGAATTCGCAGCACTGAGGGTTGCGAGTACTACTCCCAATTGGTTTTAACCTCTCCATATTGATAACGTCTTGCTGTGAGTAATACCACGTTTTATCACCCAGCATTAATTCGTTGACCATATCAACAAAAACACCCTTTATTGAGCTGATTATATCAGATTTTTCTGTGATAGGGGGTGTTTCTGTTACTGGATAAGGGTCCGGCAATTTCTTTATATATGTGGGGTTACTATCTATCTCAGATTTTATTTCACTTTCTACAGGTGGAAGCTTGTGTATGATTTTCTCATATACAGGTGCATAGTCAAGAATAGGTTCTGCCGACCTTGGATCTATAGTATCTCCGTCTCCGCCAGTATTATCACCATCATCAGGATTAGGGGTTATTTCCTCTTCAGCAGGAGGAAGTTTATTTATTATTTCCACAATCGGTGGTGCATAATCAATAATTGTATCAGACGACTCAACATTAATGCTCGGATTAAAACTAATTTTTTGTAATATGTATTTCAGCCCTAGTATACCTACTGCCAGGAGAACCGCATTTTTAATGAAACTATTGTCATTTTTTTCCATTCTACTAAAATTGAATTGTTATACCTTTTCCTTGAATAATTTGGTTAAGTGTTACCTTTTCCCCACTATTGAGTTCGGAGTTGATTATTTGTTGTAGTGTAAATTCCCCCAATGGTACACCAAACATAAAGTTCCAACGATCACCGTAAGCCTTAATAAGTTGAAGCATATCAGTATTATTACTAAGTTGAGCAAACACATTATAAATTGCATCGGTATCAGTCCCTGAAGTGTCGGTTGCTTGCTCAATTATATCTGCCATAACATTATATTGAGCCAAAGGATAAGTAAGTGGATTGCCATTGTTCTGTTCTTCCTTTATGGCTTTATCAATCTCTTTTTCCTTCTTTTGTTCATCTGATAATGAAAGTAGTTTAACAACTTCCTTTATAGCAAGTACTCCAGTTAACAAGCCTACTCCTCCCATCAATACACTTACAGGTGATATTTTTTTAACATATTTATTTATGTTAGTGGATTTCATTATCTTAGTTTAGTTACTTAGCATGAATGCACCAATACCATTAAACCCATCTTGGCCAGTTTGTTGATTAATATTTGTATCATCATTGCTAGGCGGTTCTATAACATCATATTTTTTTAATAGTTGATTGATTACACTCCAAGCCGCATCTCTTTGCAGCTGCACTTCAAAAGTGACATTGTTGGTCTTAGCTTTATCCTTTATTGAATCTACCCAATTTCCTGATTGCTTGATTTTTATTGTAAATTCACGAATACGAATTTCAAGTAGTTTAAGTATTCTTTCTTCTGGGAAACCTTCCCTTACATATTTGCCAATAGCTACATCATTTAAATGGTCCTTAAATTTTTTACCATTCTGCTTTGCTTCGGCTACAATATTATTTGCCCATTCATCATTACTCAATATTTGAAATTTATGAGCCAAAATTCCATATTTTTCTGAGTTCTTATCGATGTCAAAATCATTGGTTTCTTCATTTGAAGGTGGAGAGTCAGGCAGTTGCTCATTTAAAAAGTACTTCCACCCAATGAACCCCACTACTCCTGCAAGTGAAAGCCCTGCAAACCATTTCCAGATACTATTATTATTTGTGTTGATTGTTACCGGTGTTGTTTCCATTTTATTATCGTTTTTTTGTTTGTTAGATTCCAATCATGCCTTTATATTGCATTGCCTGTTTAATAATTGAGGGGTCTTTTTCAACTACTTTTGAAAGATCAATCAGTGTATCTATATCAATTTGCTTTAAAAACACTTTTAGCGCCATTATAACTCTTGTACCATTGGCATTTACTGCTGTAATTGATGTTGCAGTTGTCTTTAGCTTTGCATCCATTATTTTGTCTTTACATTAATTTCATTATTCTCCACTTCCTTCTCAAAGTGCTTCAATGCAAGACCAATTGTTGAAGGGTTAGAGGTTATAAGTTCCATAAGTTGATAAAAACCAATGAAAGTTTCCTGATCATAGTCTGCTATTATTAGCCTGATTTGATCAACTAGCAAACTACGAGGATCATCATCTTCTACAATGGTTGTTTTTTGTCCTTCATTGACCCCAGCCATACCAGCAGTAATCCCACTACCCAATAGTTGAGGCAAGTATTGAGAAGCAAGGTTACTTACGATGCTCATACCTGCCTGGCTAATTGACTTTGAAACACCTGCTAGCCTATCAGTCTTATAAGTCTCAAATTCATCAATAATCAGTTTGTTTTCTTTTTCGAGTTCCTCTATGGTTTTTTCGTTGCTACCAATGATTTCATGTTTTTCAGTAAGTTGACGGTTGAGTTCAGCCAATTGTTGTCCGTGTTTTAGCTCAGTAAGTTGCCTTTCACTTTTTAGGGTGAGGATTTCTCCTAGGTGCTCATACTTCTCCACTGCACCCAAACCTTCACTATTTCCAGTTTCTGAAATTTTCTTTATTTCACTCTTAACAGTTTCTGTTATTTGTTCGCGTAAGGGTCTTTCATTCGTTTCATTTTCTGAGCCAACATTAAATGACCACACAGTACCCTTACGATCTGATTTGTTTCTAAAAGTATGAACGATGATTGTCTCGGGTCCATAATCCTGAGCCCTTTCCAACGCAGCATCGAACCTTTCATACCCATTGTCTCTCTCGACAACAGGGACTTTCTTGCCAGGTTCATCTTCTAAAATTATATGCAGGGAAAAATCAGTATTTTCTCCTTTTTCTTCTTTACTTTTAATCCCGTCTTTAAGTAATTGCATTTTTACTTCAATGGCGGTCTTCTTTTTTTTCTTTGGCTCCATTTTTCTTATTGTTTTGTAATTTGTTGTGGCAGAGGACTTACTCTTAATAATTCCACAAACAGTGTATTTGTACTACTAATGTTTGTAATTCTAACTTCCCCCTTAAACATTTGAAACTTATAAAGTTTAGATAGTATAGTTGAGGGGTTAATCTGGAGGGCATTTCCTCCTGCAGTACCTCGTATTTTGCCATTAAGAGTTGTACCGTTGGTATAAGCATTAACAAAAAAATGAAAGTCGTTATTGGCTGGTATTGCCTTTAACTTTTCAGCTTCTAACTCAACAAGTATTATTTCAACATGAAAATGCTCCACTTTGTGTTTGAGCATTTGGTTATTTACAATTTCAAATAGTGCTTCCATTTTATTTATTGTTATAATTCTCTGTATTTAATACGACTCAGGAGTATATATTCTATTTTACCATTGCGTATTAAATGCAGGCTTTTGCCTGTACTTGAAAACCCCAGTAACTGAACTATCTCTTTTGTGTTGTCTTTTTTAAAGATAATTTCAATATCCGGGTACTTGTGTTTTCTTCTTCTTACTGCCATTTTTTTTCAACTTTGTGATAACATGAAATATATTTTGACCGTATATGGCACAGCTACTACTGCTAAATCCTCAACGAAACCCTTTGCATATGAGTTTTGAAGCAAAATCATGTTTTGCCCCAGCGATTCTGTCCTTCGCTTTATGGTAGATGGGTCACGATTGATGAGTTCATTGTTGATTGTATTTTGTCTTGCGCCATTAAATGAGATTCCTACTGTAGCAATTGCTTTTGTAGAGTGATGTTTGTTAGATGATATTTGATAACCAACGAGGCGTTTTGCTCTTGCTGGCAACTTTGTCTCAAACTGCACAATCTGGCCTTGCTTACTTATATCAATATGCTCTAAGATAAAATAGTCTGACTTGTTATTGTTCATCAAATATCTATTAGAAAAAAGGCTTTCACGTTACTTTAAGTGTGCTTTTTTGATTAATGTCTGTTAGATAATACCATTAGGTAAATATTAGCCGTATAAGGTTCAAATGACCCTTCCAATGCACCTCCATCAATGAACCTACCTGTAACTTTGTCCTGTTTAACATCCCTGTTGACGGTCCTTACAAACCTGTCATCAGGAGCAACATCACTACCCACATGTATTAATTTACTCTCAAATCCTTTTGGGAAAACTTCCTGAGAAGCAATTGCCAAGCGCAGAGTTGAATTAGGCAACGCTTCGCTGTTTGAAAATAGCTGAGCAATACCAATTATGCAATTATGGTCTATATCTGTGGTATGCGAAAACTCAACCTCTTGCCCATTACTTACAACAGAAATTTCAATTTTCTCATACTCTACATTTGGTAATCCGTGTACGTTAATTGCTTTGTCTTTCATTTCTCTTTAGGTTTTTATTCATTACTTAATATATTTGAAACGTAAACCAACCCCCTAAACTTTTTTAATTTGGGGGTTGGATATTAAGTTTTGAGAAATGGCTTTAAGCCTTTACGTTTTTTATTCCATACAGCACAAGCCTGATTGCTGAATTAAGTGGTAATACACCAGTAAAGTCAAGGCGCGCCTCTAATCTTTCCTGTTCTTTTATCCATTTTGGTGTGTCCAGTGGGATAAGCCCCGTATTCCCTACTCCCTTCATGGTATAGTTAGCAGGAGTACCTGCCACAGGGTTAGTGTCACCAATTGCCACATAATTATCGGCAACATAAAACTGTTCCATTATTTGCTCTGCAAGTATTACACTTCCATTTTGTGTAATAAGGATGTTACCATTACGCATAAGATTATGAATTAATCCATAATCAGCAGCAATCACATCATCTTTAGCAACACCATCAGCAATCGCAAATTGCAATTGAATATGTGTGCACAGAAATCCTTCTCCCTTTGGAGGCATTGCATCCGGAATAGAAGATATACCAACTGAAATTGCATCATCAGTTTTGAAAAGCTCATCGAATGATGATCTTTCACTTGTGGATTTGGCAACAGCAATTGTAGCTATTGATGCATTTTCAACACCATTTCTAATGTTCCGTGCAATTTGTGGGTTAATCAGGTCAAGTTGATGCAGACGAGCATCAAATTCTGTTTTACGAGTGGCCATTTTAGTACCTACTACAGCAGCCAACGAATTTGGGGAAACTCTTAAATTTTCCATTTTCTTTAATCTTTTTTTGTTAAAATAATTACTGTTTAATAAATTCTATTCATTTGCCTGTTAAAGCAACTGCAATTGTTACTTATGGTATTGCCGTACCACTAGTTACTGATAACCATTTGGTTTAGAGCACTGTTTTGAAATTTCGGGAATGACCGGGGCATATTTGCCATTGGGGCAATTTGAGGGAACCGTGGAGCATAACCCATCCCCTTTAATTTTCCTGCCAATACATCTTTACCCAGGACTTCCTTTACTGATTTTACAGCGCCATAAACAGCAATACCGTTACCCAGACTTCTTGAGTATTTACCACCAGTTCCAAATTTTACAAACTCGGGGGCAACAATTCCCAAAACCGTTAATATTACAGGAGTAGCAATATTGCTTACACCACTTAAACCTGAGGTTGTACCCTGTGGAGGGACAAACTTCTCAACTATTTTCTGAACTACGCTGTAAAGCAGTTGTCCACTGTAAAGACCACCCACTGTAAGAAGAGTTTCTGGCACTTTATCGGTTACCTTTTTCAAAGTAATTGTCCCTTTTCGTGCCGTACTGCGTTTTTTTGAAGCATTTGCCATGTTTTCAATTTTTTAATTAATATTAATCTCTATTTTAAGCCCTGTACACCCAATTTACTGGGTACTTCTTGGCTAATTACTTTTTTGTTCCCAGACATATTCGCTATTAAGAAAATCCCCGAAACTGCGGCTATTCCAATTCCAATTGCCAATGGTGGGTTTGCTTTTGCCCATATCGTAATACCACTTGAAAATGAAGCAGCAGAAACTTGAGTATTATTAGTTTCTGTAGAATTGCTTCCACCTGTTTCTGGTAGGATTAAGGATTCTATTAAATATGGATCTGCATATTCAAATGCTGCTGTTTTTATCCGACCCTTAACTGACTCATAGCCATTTCGGTTACCATCTTCAATAAGACGTTTAGCAAGTATTGCCTCTGATTCAGCCTTGTTCAATAGTGGCATAATCCAACGATTTCTTCTATGCCATACATTCCAGTTTTCATCACTTTCAACTTCATCATGTACAGTTCTTAAGACATCTTCAACTAGTTTGGCATCACCATAAATTACGCTCTCAACACCTTGTATCAGGGTTTGCATAATCAACATTCTTTTCTCTGAATCACTTGCTTTACTCCATGGGTCTGTAGTAACTTGTATTATGCGAGAAACACCTCCGGTAAGAAAATCCCTCACTGTATTCCAAAAGTTGCCACTTAAACCCATATCTTCTATTATGTCTTTCATGCTTTAATTTGCTTTATTCCGGTTTTTTCTCTTATCCAATCTCTTTTAAACCAGGCAAAACCTAAAGCCGAAAAGAGTAGTGCCCAGCCAATTATTTTACTTGAAAACAGTCCTGCCTTTTGGTTTTTTATCGTTTCAATTTCTAACTGGGCATCCTCAATCATTTCAACAGCCCATTTGTTTCTGTGCTTCCAGGTACTCCAACTTTCATTTTTCTCCACTATAGAAACTAGTTGTTGCATTACCTGCTCAATACTCTGTGCCTGATCTGTTTCTACTGCCTGCTTAGCTACAATAATACCATCACTTATAAACTGCTGTTTTTCCGCCCTATCCATCTTACTCCATGCATCACGCTTCAGGGCTTTAACTAAAAATGGAACTAATGCCGCAACTGCAGTTATTGCAGCTGCAATCCAACCCAACTCCCCAAGTTCATCATGTTCGTTAGAGTAAGCCAATTGCTCATTTATATCTATATATTGAGATAGCATTATTTCTTACTTATTCTGGGGGAACTCTTTTTCATACTTAGGTTTTCATAAAGTAGATATCCCATACCTCCAAGTAGGAATAAACCTCCGATTGTACTGATTGACATTCCTGCAATTTGAGTTCCTGTTGGTGGGGTTTGATACTGTACAGGAGGGTATGTGTTTTGATTTTGTCCATTAACTAGTCCCCAGTCAAAATTAGCAAGGGCAGTGAAAGCTGCTGTTATTGCATCTGCCCATTGACCTTTATTATTTCCATTATCATTGTCGGGGTCATCACCCAGATAATCCGATAGCGGATATTTATACATATCACCTCCTTTTAACCCATTAGAATACTGCTGATTTGTAAGGTGGTCATACAGTTTTGTAAAAAAAGTATAATCCCTACTAGATCCAAGTTCTACTTTTGAAAGGAACCTCAATGATTCCAGCCTGTTTTGTGTATTCCAGTTAATTATTGCATAATGTAACATGGATAACAGCTCATTGGCTTGTATTTTTTGTGGGATTAATTGCCTTGTTGAAATATTATTATACAAACTCACTAATATTGCTAATATTGGATCGGTGCTATTTATGGTTGTGTGCTTGTCTCCTGGAGAGGCATCATGTGATGAGGAAATTGCTCCCAAATATTCTATTTTCATACCTAGTTGATTAAATGTTTTTTCTTGCTTAAATGGGTATTCATAATCAAAGTCACTTAGTACACCATCAAGGGTTATGTAAGTTCCTGATAATTGTTCTCCTGATGGTGGTACAATTAAATAAACATGCTGATATTCATCTTGATTTACTTTTACAATCCTTATAAAGAATGGTATATTTAGATTTTTGAGTATGGAACCTGAAAAGATTACTAAATCATCGCAATCAACACCACTATCACCTGTTTCCTTGTCAATCTGCTTTTGACCCACCCACCACGTTCTGCGTGGGGAGCGAAGTTTTTCACCTTTTTCAGTATCATATTGCAGATAATCTACCATGAAGTCATGGATATTCTTTATTGTTTCTAAGCGATTATCTCCTTCTAAATGCTTGGCTATTTGCTCAGTATCAGCACTGTCATTATCAATTATCCTTGCAATATACTTAACAGTGTCGTATACATTTCCACTTGCTTTTAAAGTGGTCGAACTACCATAGGCTTCCATCTCTGGTGGGAACAAGTGATTAAACCGGCTTCCATCCTTTATCTTTCGTTTTCCTGTTGTCAGAGCAAGTTCCATTAAATAGTAAGGGTTTGTTGCTTATTAATCTTCACGCCGTTTAGTTCTATTATCATGTCAAGCGTAATTGTGCGTCCTATACTAGTATTCTCAAAGGAACTATTCTGAATGATTTGCAGAAGCATTGGTACAGCATAATCAAAAAGAACTTTTTTTAATTGAGTACGCACTTTAATTCCTGTTATTGGGGTAACACTATAAGGCTTGATTAGAAGAGGAGTATCAAATGGTACTGACTGTCCAACATATTCTCCTTCTTCGTTATAGGCAGTTACCAGTAAATTGTTTGCCAGCACTTCGGAATTTGATTTGTTTATAACATCAATATCAAGCAGAAAGGTTAATTCACCATTTATTCCACCTTCAATAATGTATTCATAATGTCTTTTGAGGCTAAAGTCTGCATCTTTCCCAAATCGTGCTAGATTAGTAAATTGCTTTACTCTGTCCCAAAATGCAGTAACAATCAAAATAGGAGTCATTATTGCCAATGCCTTTTTAATCATTTGTGTTCTTATTTGTTTTACTACGCATAATAGTTGCTGAAATCAGTCAACAATATTACGTTTAAACACAAGTAGTTTTATGCTTGCAAACACCTAATAACCGCCAATGGCGACTATTCCAGACTAAAACAGACTAATGAATAAAAACATCTGGATAATGATTAATAAAAAAGAAGTTTTTAGTGTATTTAGGTGATTATTTCTGCAATTTTTGATTTGTGGTGAGTTAATTTCTTCTGGAAATTGGTTTTTTTAGTGTAAGATGTGTGTTGATTTTTGGATAAATGGTAATTAATTACTTAAATATGTAGCAAAAACAATTGGCATATGCCAATTGTTTATTTCTTAGGAAGTGTAATGCTTCATAATCAGTTTTGAAGAAAGGTATATTGTATTATTTATACTTTTAATTCTCTCCATTGTTAAGTTATTCTCCATGTCCTCACTTAACATTCTCATTATTTCATTGATGTTGACAATATGCTTTTTGCATTTCTTACTACTTTGATTTTTAGCCTTTTGATCTTTCATTATTGCTTGTTTGTTTGCTTGAAATAAATAGTATAACTATTAGTGCGAAAATCTGCATTTAATAGTTAATTTCACTTAACATTTGTTAGATAATATTATTTTTTATCTCTTTTCTAATCCTACTTAATGAACCAGAACTTATACCTAAATAAGTGGCAAGATGAGACAACTGACAATACTTAATAATACGTGGTTCGCGTGCAATAATTTCCAAATATCTCTGCTTAGCTGTTTTTGTTTGAAAACTTCTAACTCTCATGCCTAATTGATAGTTTTGAAGTTGATAGATTTTTCTTTCAATGTTACTCAAAAGAGGATTCTTTGAAATAAGTCTTTCAAATTCATACAAGTTGATCTCAAAATAATCTAAATCTGTCATTGCTTGAATATACTCCTCACTTTGTGAGTTAAAGGGAAAAGCATTTAGAGGAAATACAATATCACTATTAAAACTAAATTGTGTTGTAATCTCTAAACTATTCTCTAAAATATAGCTTCGGCTAATGCCCTGCTTTATGTAGTAAAAAACAGATGCATTATCCCCTGCATTTAATATCATTTCACACTTACGAACACTTTTTTTGATTGCGAATTTTTCTATTAAAGTAGACTCTTCCTCCAAAATCAGTTTTAGAGATTGTTTCAAGTCATTAATCAATATTGAGGGGCTTTTTATCATAATATATGATTGTTAATTGGTCAACTATATACACAAGAATATATGCTAGAAAATGTGTCTTAGTAAATTTGTTTATTCGCATAAAGAAACACTATTTATAAATACGAATCAACCAACGTAAAAGGTAGGTTTACACCTACATTTAAGTGTAGTATAATGCGGCCTTAAAAAACATAACTTATCAATTATTAAAGGGTTAGTACATTGAGAGATTGCAATTATTTTCGTGATGAATTTATTTTAAATTGTTAGAATTTGAAGTTGTACTGTTACCAACAGTACAGTTTAATAATATGAGATTTTAATCATTTCTTTGATAATAATACATTACTTAGAAATACTATTAAGTTTCTTAAGGAAGAATTGAAAGCATTAAAATTATCGGTAAGGACTAAGTTTGTTAAAAATTCCAAACAAAAATGCATGTCATATTTTTTCACTTTTCAGAAAGAAACTGAACACATCTACAAGGCGGAAGTATGCTTATTTTTCTAATGCATAATTTCAGTTTTTAGTGATAACTATTTTCTGAACCTATCTCTGTCAGGAATTCTGAGAGATGAGGGGAGGGTTATTTTCATCAGAATAGAATATGTATTTCTATACTTTCTATCAGATAGAAATACACACTTGGTACGATAATCATGTTAGTGGGAATTCATTGCTTTACATAAAAGAATAGTTTCAGAGTGCATATATATGTTGTTTTAGATAGGAGTATTTCAAATTATGCATAGTTTTGTTTTGCGAAATTGGCAAAATACAGTTACATTATCGTTTCATTTATGATTCCTGGCATCACATATCCGTTTCTTGCACAAATTTATACTAATTCTAAATAGAGTTTGTATTACATTGTTTATCTTATGGTTACAAAATTCAATCCTACTCTTTTACTACCCGTTAATGTAGGTTGCTTTTAAGGATATACCCAAAATGTAATGCTGTAGTATTTGGATAACAGCTAATTTTTTGTATAAATTAGCAGAATATTAAACTAAAGGAGTGTAGCTCCCACCACACCACTAAACAGGCATTCCAAAGTTAAATAAGAACATGGCTTTTATGCTATGTTAATTAGTCTAAACCAAAAAAATATCAGTCTTTTTTGACTGGTTATATTAAGAATATTTGTATAACTTAAAAATAGAATCAATGAAAAAAATTCAGAATTTCCTTAAAGTAACTGCTTTACTAATTGTTGCGTCTTTAGTAATGGTTACTATGAATTATTGTAAGAAAACGAATCCTGACGCAGATGATTTGAAAAACTCAAACAATCAAACAGAGTTAATTGAAAAATCGAGAATTATGCAAGAACACATACTTGCCTTTAAAACAAAAATGGAGTATTACAGGGATAATCCTGGGATTAAATCTGGAGGTGAGCTTTATACTGCTTATAGTGCGGTAATTGAGCTTGAGTCTCTATTAAATTTCGATTCTTGCTTTACAAGTGTAGAATGTAACCAGACTGCTTTTGAAGTATCAGAAGTAACAATGCCATTAGATGAAATTGAAAAAATAAATGACCCTGATCTTATGCAGGTATATTACGATAAAGTAATTGATACAATTCAAGCGCAAATGGGACGTGTAAATTACAGCAATATGAAATTGATATTAGTTGATCTCGAGGTAACAGGTATTGATAGTAACGGTGATGCTATTGTTAGTGTGGGAGCATTAATTGGAAATAGTCAACCTGTAGCATTACCACAAGGAGATTGGTGGTGGGGTGAAAATGAAGGTATTTGTGAAACCGGCATGCACTACCCTGAAGATGCTGCTAGCCAATTAGGTACTAGAGTAACAACTACTTTATTGCCTAATCCACCTTCGGGGTCAGCTTGGTGGTTTAGGAATATCACTTCAAATTACATTATCCCAACTAGTGATCCTTTGAATGATCCAGCAACTAATTATTTAGATTATAAAATTTTTTATGCTGTATATGATCCTGGTGCAACCCCACCTCTCTACATTGGTGATGATGAAAAATGTCTAAGCGCCTATGAAATGAGTACTTATCAGAGTTACTATGTGTCATATGCTCAGGCTGAAGAAACATCAACACGAAAATTTGCCAGTTGTACAGTAGAACCAAATGACTATGTTATTCCATTTGTTCATATTCAGCATGATTACACCTTCTTCATAGGAGAGAGATTACTCCATTGGCATGAATAATTAAATTTTAGAAAAATGTTTGGGAAAATTCTTATCAATATTCTATTTTTATTTTTCTCTATCAATATATCTGCGCAACAAAGTGGATTTGAAATAATCTTTGATTCAGAGATGGATGAAGAGGCAATTGATTTTAAAAGAAAAGGTGTTGATGGTTTTGTTGGATTAATAAATATAGCATCAATAATTGATACAAATGTTATTTATTATTCATACCTCTATGAAATTGATAACTTTGGTGATACTAATAGCGTCAAATTTGAAAAATCAGACACAACGTTTAGATATTTTTATTTAGATAGAGTTTTAACTGATCCTAAGGGTTTTATTTTATCAGGTCTAGGTAGAGGGTTATATCCACCTGATAATGATTTATTTACCATTATTACCAGAATTGATAATAATAACAATATTATTTGGGAGAAAACTTTCAAGTTTAATTATTCCTTTGGAGCATATAGAGCTAGCATACTGGAATTAATTAACGGGGACTTATTATATGCTTGCTCTCCAAATTTAAATGAGAATATGTTTTTGTTAAGGTTATCCCCTCAAGGTGATAGCTTGTATTATACTTCATATAATGGAAGCGAATCAGGAGAAGTTTGGGACTTGACATACAACCATGATTCATCAAATATACTTCTTAGTACCAAATGGGCGCACTATGAAACTGGTGGATTTGTTTCAAGTATAATTACTCTTGATGATAGTCTAAATCAGATTAATGTAAACTATTATCCAGAGCACTTTAACCCTCCATATAATACTTTATGGTATGATAATGACAAGCTTCTAGTTGGAGGAAGAGATCAAATTATACAATTTTCAGGCAATACTGAAAAAATGATTAGTGCTTACTTATTGGACACTTCTTTTAATATATTAAACGAGGTTCATTTAACACATCCTGATACGAATTCAAGAGGGGCTGAAGTCCAAGCAATTGATTACTATTATACAAATAGTGTGTTTTTGGGTGGAACCCACAATCAACAAGGTCTTTTCGGAAATGAACCAAACTGGTTTTATATTTCAAAGTTAAATGATACTCTAGGTGTTGAGTTTGAAAAATATATAGGCGGTGACAATCTTTACTGGTTGTATTCAGTAACTGCATCATCTGATGGGGGTGTACTCTTGGTTGGAAACTATAAAGATATAGATCAAACTACTTTAAACCGTAATGTATTTATTTTGAAGATGGATTCTATTGGTTGCATAACCAGCAATTTAGAAAGCCCAGTTGTTCCAATAAATGAAGCAGTAATTTACCCAAACCCAGGAATGGATAATATATTTGTTCGTACATCCCTGAAGGATTGCATCTTCATTTTATATGATAGCTTTGGAAAAGTTATTATATCTACCAATTTAGAAAATAGAGTAACGAAACTAAAAGTTGATTACCTGTCTCCAGGAGAATACTTTTACTCAGTAATTAATAAGAATCAAAAGGTACTTACCGGTACTTGGATAAAAACAAAAATCTAAACTTATGAAAAATTTTATTTCATCTATTTTATTAGTAATTATTATCCCTATGGGAACATATGGCCAAGTTCACTATAGCGGAACTTCTTTTTCTGGAACTGACCCTAGCGCGATAGGAACCTATACCAAAGCAAACGGCAATGCTACTTTTGCTGCAGGCTATGGTTCTGAAGCTGGAAACAATAATGCCACAGCAATCGGAATGTATTCCTTTGCCACTGGCAACTCCTCGATGTCATTTGGAACAAGAGTTAAGTCCTCAGGACAGTATTCAATTGTGATTGGAAAAGGAGGACCTTGGAATGAAAGCATATTTCTTGAAAACACTATGCCTAGAAGCTTGATGATTGGTTTTCAAAGCACTAGACCAACTCTTTTCATAAGTGAATCTCCACTTACCACTGGGTTATATAATCAAACTGGAAAGGTAGCTATTGGAAATGTAGTCAATGAGGATGGTTATATGGATCCCCAAGCCAAATTACACATCCGAGCTGATAATAATATTGATGATGTTGCTTCAATATTTATTGAACCATACGATTGGGGGGCCGGTGAAGAAGCAGGGTTAGCCATAGGAAACATGTACCATGGAATAACTGCTAAAAATAATATTGGTTTACAATTTCACACTCAATTATACTACACATTTAACGAAGGAAACATTGGAATAAACACAACAAAACCTATGTATAACTTGCATGTTGTTGGTAGCTTATTTACTAATCAATTTACTCTATTTGATGAGCACAGTTTGCCTCGAGAAGGATACATATTAGTTTCTGATGATACTGGGCAAGGATTTTGGAGAGACCCAAATGAGTATGGTTCATGGAAAATAAACCCAAATAATGGGGTTGATCTGTATTTTCCTGAAGGGGTTGAAGGAAATGTGGGTATAGGTACAATTAATACATATGGATATAGATTGGCTGTTAACGGTAGTATACTTACTGATGAAGTAATGGTGAAAGATCCAATTGACTGGTTTGATTATGTTCTAAAACCAGAATACAAATTAATGCCACTTTACGAACTCGAGGCATTTATAAATAGTAATTATCATCTACCAGATGTGCCATCAGAAGCAGATGTAAAAAAAGATGGTTTTGGCTTAGCTGAGATGAATGGGATATTGCTCAAAAAAGTTGAAGAGCTTACGCTTTACATTATTGAACAGCAAAAAGCAATAGAAACGCAAAATTCTGAAATAGACAAGATGAAAGAATTCATCGGTCTAAAAAGCAACTAATCGAGTTATATTGATTACTCTTTTGGGTTTATACATCTAATACACAAACAAATGAAAAGATTAATAATGTTCATATTAGTTATGCTAACTATTCCTATCTTTATTTTTTCACAAGAAGATCCAAACACAGTCGAGTTTAAGTACGATGATACTGGCAATCGAATTCTTCGCCATGCAATTTACCTTCCTCCTTCTAAAAGCCCTGATAATAGGGATGATAATAATCAAGGCACTAATGTTACAAAGGCATTAGCTGCCGATAGTGTAGTT
>JASFZK010000100.1:0-5014 GCA_045267845.1 Bacteroidota bacterium
TCAGCAGTACGACGATTACTATTTGATGCAGGCGACGACATCGACAAACTAATGATGCTGTGCGATGCTGATATAACTTCAAAAAATGAAGTAAAAGTTAAGCGATATCTAAATAATTTTCAACTTGTAAGAAAAAAACTAAAAGAAGTTGAGGAAAAAGATAACCTACGAAACTGGCAGCCTCCAATTCCAGGTGAAGTTATAATGGAAACCTTCGGTTTAAGGCCTTCAAAAAATATTGGTTTAATTAAAGATGCCATTCGCGAAGCAATACTCGAAGGTGAAATAGGTAATAATTATAACGATGCCTATAACTTCATGCTTAAAATAGGAAAAGAAAAAAAACTACGCGTTATTAAAAATCTAATGACAAATGATTAACTGATGGCTACAGGTACAACTAACAATTCACCATTAACTATTCACTAGTCACTAGTCACTAGTCACAAAATAACTTATGTCATCCAAATCAAAGTTCACCGGCAAACTAATAGTTATCCAAGGCCCTACAGCCTCGGGCAAGACAGGTATTGCAATTGAGCTTGCTAAACATTTTGGTGCTGAAATAATTTCTGCCGATTCGCGTCAGTTTTATAAAGAGATCCCCATTGGAACCGCTGCTCCCACTGCATCAGAACAAGAAGAAGCTACACATCATTTTATTGCAACATTATCTATTGCTGACGATTATAATGTTTCAAAGTATGAGCATGATGTTCTAAATTTACTTAATACAAAATTTGTTGACGCACCAATCGTGATTATGACCGGAGGCTCCGGATTATATATTGATGCAGTGTGTAAAGGTATTGATGCACTCCCTGATATTGATGAGGATATTCGCATAGAAGTTAAATATATATATCATGAAAAAGGGCTGCCAGCCTTACAAAAAAAACTCCTGGATCTCGACCCAATTTATTATCAGCAAGTTGACCTTAATAATCCCAAACGTTTGTTTCGTGCCATTGAAGTTTGTTTACAAACTGGCTCAACCTACTCTGAATTAAGGAAGAACAAACCTCAAATACGAAGCTTTCAAATAATTAAAATAGGAATAAGTATTCCACGCAATATACTTGTTGAGCGCATAAACAACCGTGTTGAAATAATGATGGATAACGGCTGGGTTGAAGAAGCTAAATCAGTTTACCCCAACAAACATTATAACTCATTAAATACCGTTGGATACAAAGAACTATTTGCCTTTTTTGATGGAACCATGAGCTACAACGAGGCCATCGAAAAAATAAAAACAAACACCCGCCGTTACGCAAAACGCCAAATGACATGGTTTAGAAAAGATAATGAGATAGAGTGGTTTGATTACAACAACATTGCAAGTATGATAAACTACATTAAACAATAGTTGTAAGTTAAGCTACCATCGTACACCAACCACGACAACGATGTCATCAACAACAACTTGACAACAATGACAACCCGACAACAACACATTTAAACAATCTTATTTAATTTTTTGGCATTAGATTTGCTTTTTATTGTAGTTTTGAACTTCAGTAGAATATTTCAATGAAGAAAATTACACTTACCCTTATTATACTTTTTTGTTATGCCTCCGCGGCCTTGGCTACTCACCAACGCGCTGCTGAAGTTACCTACAAACACCTTTATGGTTTAACATACAAGTTCACCATAACCATGTATACCAAAACTTCAAGCCCTGCTGATAACGACAGAAATTTTATGCCAATTTCATGGGGTGATGGCACCGGCGACGAAATACCAAGAATTTATTTTCAACCTATAGCAAATGTTTTCGACATTACTCTAAATATTTATGAAGGTGAGCATACGTTTCCAGGACCAGCTAGTTATACTGTTTCTGTGGAAGACCCAAACAGGAATTTTGGGGTGCTTAATATCCCTAACTCTGTAAATGTTCCAATATTTGTTGATACAAAGCTGATAATCAATCCATTTTTGGGATACAATAGCTCGGTGGTATTGCTTAATCCACCCATCGACCAAGGTTGTGTTGGAAAAGTATTTATTCATAATGCTGCTGCTTACGATCCCGATGGCGACAGCCTTTCGTATAAACTTGTTACATGCAAGGGCGCTGGCGGATATGAAATACCTGGTTATACTTTCCCCATGACTTCAAGCGTATTTATGATTGATTCCATAAATGGAGATTTAATTTGGGAAAACCCTGTCCTTCAAGGAGAGTACAATGTTGCCTTTATTATTGAAGAATGGAGGTTTGGAATAAAAATATCATCGGTAAGGCGCGATATGCAAATTAATATTGTTGCTTGTGATCACGATCCGCCCGAAATAATTACAATTGATGATACTTGCGTTATTGCTGGCGATTTTCTTCAATTTGATGTAACAGCCATTGATTATGACGGAACAAATGTTGAGTTAACCGGTTTTGGCGGACCATTTGAGCAAAGCCAGAATCCGGCGTATATTTATCCTGATCCCGCATCAGGAAACGACACTGTTACCACAACATTTAACTGGCCAACTTTATGTACCCATGTGCGCCTAGAGCCCTACACTGCTTTGTTTAAAGCTCGCGATAATGGCTTCCCTGTTAATCTGGTAGATTTTAAAACAGTCTTCATTAAAGTAATTGCTCCGGCTCCCGAAAATTTGAATGCCGAACCCCTTGGCATTGGCATCAATTTAAGCTGGGAAAAAAGTAGTTGTAGCAACGCTATCGGATATAAAGTTTATCGTCGTAGCGGACCATCTGGTTGGGAACCTGATTATTGTGAAACCGGAGTACCTGCCTACACAGGGTTTAGTCTTCTTACCGAAATTAACGATATTAACACTCTCACTTTACGTGATGATAATGATGGCGATGGATTAGTTCATGGCATAGACTATTGCTATAGAGTTACTGCTGTATTTTTTGATGACGCCGAAAGCTATGCCTCAAATGAAGCCTGTGCTTACCTTAAACGGGATGTTCCAATTATTACTCATGTTAGTAACGATAGCCTTGATCTGGAAAGTGGAAATCCTTTTATAATATGGTCCAAGCCCATTGAGTTGGATACGATTCAATATCCAGGTCCATACAAATATGTACTATATCGAAATGATGGCCTTATATGGACAAACCCGGAACTTGTTGTAGAATTATACAGCTTAAACGATACCATATATCACGACTTGGCAGTTAATCTTAATGCTAACACTAAACCTTATAGTTACCGTGTTGATTTGGAAAGTATTACTGTTGGGTTTATTGGTAGTTCCCAAAAGGCATCATCGGTGTTTGTTAATACAGAACCCTCTGACCACGAAGTTAAATTGCTTTGGTTACCAAAAGTACCTTGGGAAAACGAATACACTATTATTTATCGTAAAGATCCAGGGGCAACAAATTTTGATTCCATAGGAACAACAACAGCTAATTTCTATCGTGACAAAGGACTTACAAACTACGATGAATATTGCTATTATGTATCAACTATCGGACATTACTCTTTACCAGGATTAATTGACCCACTCATAAACTTCTCGCAGCTCACATGTGCAATACCAATTGACAATGTACCACCATGTAAGCCAATTCTTAAAGTTTATATTAATTGCGAACAAATAACCAATGAGCTGGCAATGTACCTACCGTATGATTCGTGTAGCTATGATGCTGTTAAATACTATATTTATTACACTCCAGCTGGATCAGATGTTACTGAATTAATAGACTCAGTGGATTATGTGGCCAATGATACCACATACTTTCTGCACGAAGACATCACAACAGTGGTTGGATGTTATTATGTAACTGCCATCGACTCCGTGGGTAATATTAGCGAAATTAGTGATATTGTTTGTATTGGATACGATTCTTGTCCTCCATACGATCTGCCAAACGTATTTACCCCAAATGGAGATGATGAAAATGATTTGTTTGTTCCCATGGGTTATAAAAAAGGCGAACCCGACAACCCAAAAGCTAATGTTGGTCGTGTTGAAATGAATATCTTTAACAGGTGGGGCAAAACCATGTTCACTACCAATGATCCGGAAATTAGATGGGATGGTAAAAATCAAAATAATAATCAGGATTGCGAAAACGGAGTGTACTACTATGTTTGTGATGTATATATAATTACCCTTGAAGGAGAAGTGAAGATTACGCTTCAAGGACCAATTACTATTATTAGATAAACTTTTAAAAACAACAGTTCGTTAAGATTTTAAAACACACATAATCAAATATATACAAAATGCACAATAAATATATACCGTCATGACAATCAATCCTTTGCGACTTGGCGGTTTTGCGAGAAACCAAAACCACACGAACTATTGTAAAAGAGAAATAATAATTATAATACTATACTGATAACTAATGAACTTCTTCAATAAATATATAAATAACAAGTACTTCTATGTGGGCATGATATTTGTAATTTGGTGGGTATTTTTCGATCAGGAAAGTTTGCTGGTTCAATACAAACTTACGCAAGTAAAGAATGACCTCAATAAGCAGAAAGAATACTATAATGATAATATTAAGAATGACAACGCTGCAATTAATACACTCCAAAACGATACAGTACTACTGGAAAAATATGCCCGTGAAAAATATTACATGAAAAAGGATAATGAAGATGTATTTATAATTGTACATGAAGAAGATTCGGAGTAGTTGGCGTCTACAGTCGGCAATCAGCAGTCGGCAGTCTACAATCAGCAGTTTACAGTCTATTCACTAATCACTAGTCACTAAATACTGAGGAGCAATTTTATAACTGTCATATTTAACCAAATCATTTCCTCTAATTACCCCTTTAACCTCATTTACATAAGCTTCTCTACGTTCCGAATAATCTATTAAATAATTTACTAGCTCGTAAGGGTCGTTTGTTTTAAGTCGTGCAGCCCTAAATTTTGTGAACGGACCTCCCGTTGCCAATGTTGTATAATATGCATCAATTGCTTCTTCCAAATTATTGAATTTTCTTAAAAAAACTTTAGTACCGTTTCGTGTGGAAGATGCCTCTATCCGTTCCTGATT
>JASFZK010000101.1:0-6251 GCA_045267845.1 Bacteroidota bacterium
TTGAAGCCTGTTCATATCTATTAATTCTTCCATCCTTTTTACCAACAAACATATCGATAAGTCCATTATTATCGATATCTTCAAAGGTTGGTTTAGCATATCCATTAACATCAACAATGATATCATCTATTGTATAGCTAATAAAATCAAATACATGACTGTTGGTAACTACTTGTTTATAATGCCTCAATTTACCTTCAGCATTACCAATTATCATGTCATATAATCCATCGCCATCTAAATCTATCATAGCTGGACTTGATCTTCCCAGTCCATGTAACCAGTAATCACTCTCTACTTGATTAAAACTAACTTGACCAAAACCTAAAGTTAAACTAAAGACCAACGCTATTAGAATATATATTTTTATATACATGTGACAATTATTTTTTAATAAATGGATTTTATGTACTATAAATTCCTTGTGTAAAATTAACATATGAACTTTATTTTTACAACCTTATTTATTATTCGCTTGGTAATAATGAGTATTCGCTTGAATAAAATGAATATTCGTTTTTTTAATGAATCGGACTATGGATGAATTTTGCGGATAATTACAATCAATTTATTTATGTACACCGCATTGTGCGGGAAGGATTGCAGTGCTAGCTTATTGATATACCAATGATATTTTTGTTGGCAATTTGGCTGCTGACAGAGGAAGCACGCATATTGTTTACAAAAAAACAATTGGTATGAAATAACTACAAACGTAAAGCCTGGCATGCCCTCCTACTTTTTTATGTGGAGATGGGCTGCCCGCCATAACTTAGAAAAAAAAATGTATTTTTGAATCAGCAAAAAAACATAAACAAACATGAAAAGCACTAATTATTTTATTCTGGTTATCGTTATTTCATTTTTTACAAACACGCTTCATGCTCAACCATGGAACGCATTTTTACCAAAAGATAAAGTTGTAACAAACGAACTCTCATTTTTTGATTTACAGAAAGCATTTAACGATTATTGGGCACCAAAAGACGTGATAGACGGTTACTATTTGGTAGATGGAGAGAAAGTTAAAGCAGGTGGTTGGAAACAATTTAAACGCTGGGAATGGTATTGGGAAAATAGGGTAAATCCTGTAACAGGTGCATTCCCAAATACTTCAGCATGGGAAGAATATCAGAAAATAAAAGAGTCATACTCAAACCAACGAAGTCCTACAGGCCAATGGACTAGTATGGGTCCAAATAATTCAACCGGTGGATATGCAGGTTTGGGAAGATTAAATCGTATTGGATTTCATCCAACAGACAATAATATTTTGTACGCTGGAGCTGCTGCTGGTGGTATATGGAAATCAACAGATGGGGGTTCCACATGGATACCACAGGGTGATGACATGGCGGCAATTGGCATTAGTGATATAGTTGTGATACCAACTGCTGGTGACGATATTGTGTATGTTGCAACCGGCGATAAAGATCATTCAGATACCTATTCGGTTGGCGTGCTAAAATCAACTGATGGTGGGGCAACCTGGGCAAATACAGGGCTTGTTTTTACTGCTGTGCAGAAACAGTTAATAAACAGGTTATTAGTAGATCCATTGAACAATAACATATTTTACGCAGCCACAACTTTGGGTGTTTATAAAAGTACCGATTCGGGTGATAACTGGAGCGTGGTTACTAGTACCGAATATATAGATTTGGAATTTAAACCAGGAGCTACAAATGTACTTTATGGAAGCACATGGCAGGGTGATGTATATCGCAGCACCGATAGCGGTGTAAATTGGAGTCCAACTTTATCAACTTCAGGTAAAAGAACTGAACTTGCTATTTCGCCAAATAATTCATCCTTTGTTTATGCCATGGTTGCAAATTCAAATAGTGGACTTTTTGGTATTTACAAGTCAACTGATTCAGGATCTAGCTTTTCGGTAGTTTATAACGGAATTAATTTACTTGCATGGAGCTGTAGTGGTGGAGATTCGGGTGGACAAGCTTGGTATGACTTATGTCTTGCCGCCGACCCTAATGATGAAAATATTGTTTACTTAGGTGGTGTAAATACATGGAAATCTACCGATGGTGGATCAAGCTGGAATATTAACAACCACTGGTCGAGTAATTGTGGTGGAAGCGCTGTTAATGTTCATGCAGATAAACATGACCTTGCATTTCAGAATGGATCTTCTACCCTATTTGAATGTAACGATGGGGGCTTGTATAGCACATCTGATGGTGGCTCAAGCTGGACACATTTAACAAATGGTATGACCATTAGCCAAATGTATCGATTGGGAGTAGCGCAAACTACTTCGGCAGATGTCATTACAGGACTTCAAGACAATGGTACAAAAGCAATGCTCACATCAACATGGAATGACGTTATTGGTGGCGATGGTATGGAATGCCTAATTGACTACTCCAATGAAAACACGCAATACGGATCACTTTATTATGGCAGTATTCACCGCACAACTGATCATTGGGCAAGCTCAACAAATATAAGTGGTAGCATTTCGGGTAACGCGGCTTGGGTTACGCCTTACGTACAAGACCCCAATAATAGCAATACACTTTTTGTTGGATATGATGAAGTTTGGAAGTCTACAAACCAAGGAAATAGCTGGACAAAACTTAGTAATTGGGGAGGTAACACTCTTAGGTCGTTGGTTATAGCGCCTTCGAATTCAAGCTATATTTATACCGCAACAACAGGTACTATTTATAGCTCATCAAATGGTGGTTTGAACTGGACAAATATTACTGGATCACTTCCAACCTGGGCATCAAACATAACTTACATAAGTGTAAAAAATGATGATCCAAGCACACTTTGGGTTTCCATGGGTGAATTTAATAATTATGGTGTATTTGAATCCACAGATGGTGGTGCCAACTGGACAGATATAAGTTCTGGATTACCAGTACTACCAACTAATTGTGTAGTACAGAATAAACAAAATACTACAGAGGTTGAGCTTTATGCTGCTACCGATGTAGGTGTATATCTTAAACTTGGTAACGCAAACTGGACACCTTTTTTCGATAATATGCCCAATGTAGTTGTAACAGAGCTAGATATATACTATGATGATGTTACAACATCCAACAGTATGATTAGAGCCTCAACCTTTGGGCGTGGATTGTGGGAATCTGATTTATATTCAGTATTATCACCACCACCAATTGCTAATTTTGATGGTGTTCCAACAAATGGTATTGCTCCTTTACTAGTTGCATTTACCGACTTATCAATTGATAGTGTTAATACTTGGAATTGGGAGTTTGGGGATGGTGGAGTTTCTACGGATCAAAACCCAAGTTATGAATATATTTCACCAGGAAGCTATTCTGTTACTTTGATTGTTGGAGGACCCGGAGGTAGCGATACTCTAGAAAACACAAACTATATTGTTGTAAATTACCCTACTCCAATTTCGGACTTTGAGGGATTACCAACTTTAGGTATTGCACCTTTATTAGTTGCATTTACTGACTTGTCAGTTGATAGTGTAAATACTTGGTTATGGGAGTTTGGGGATGGTAATGTTTCCACAGATCAAAATCCAGACCATACATACATTAATCCAGGTGATTATACTGTTAAGCTAATTGCTACTGGTCCTGGTGGTAGTGATACGCTTAGTAAAACAGATTATATAATTGTAACATACCCCACTCCTACTGCTGATTTTGATGGCAGCCCAACTTCCGGAAATACCCCATTCATTGTTACTTTTACAGATTTATCCATTGATAGTGTGAACACTTGGTTATGGGACTTTGGAGACGGTGGATCTTCGACAATACAACACCCAGTATATACATATGTAGCAGCTGGAACTTATGATGTACAACTTATAGTAACTGGTCCTGGTGGAAGCGATACAATTTCTAAAATAAATTATATTTTTGTAACAGAGGCTGAACCTGAGGCAAATTTTATTGGTGATCCTACCATAGGTGAAGCGCCATTGGAAGTTAGTTTTATGGATTTATCCATTGGTAATATTGATGCTTGGAGCTGGGATTTTGGTGATGGCGAACTATCTTCAGAACAAAACCCATCACATGAATATATTACTTCTGGAAATTTCACTGTCTCACTAACAGTAACAGGATCAGGAGGTAGTGACACAGAGATTAAAACTGATTATATACTAATTCCGGTTGGTACCTCAGAAAACCCTAGCAGCATTATTACAGTGTATCCTAACCCTGTAACTAATAACTTACATATTATTTTTCCGGATTTAAAGAAGAGAGAAATCGAATTAAAAAATATTGATGGGAAGATAGTTATACAAGCTGTCTCTTTTAAGAAACATGAGGTTTTGGATCTTCATGAATTATCACAAGGAGTTTATGCACTAATAATTAATGTTGATGGTGAAACAGCGAGCGTAATAAAAGTTGTTAAAAAATAATGTTAATTTTACGTTAATTTTTTAGTTTTATAAGATCAAATCATAATAAAAATTACATTGCGATGCTTTTTTTACAATTTAGTTTTTAACTGTAATAAAAGACAACTTTTGTTCATAAAAAGTTGTCTTTTTCCAATGGCATAGTATTAATTTTTAAATAAAATAATTACCTACTTATACATTAAACTTAATTAAAATGAAAAAAATCTCCTTAGTACTAATCTTCTTTGTTTTGGCAATTACTGCGTCAAACCTGGTCGCTCAAACCAGTAAGGCTGAAAAACCTACCAGATATGGGAAGTTAGATGCACCAACAGTTGTTGCTAGTATCGCTCAACAAATAAAAGACGGTACTTTTATTGGAATTGACCCTAATGAGCAACCAAAATTAGGACACGAGAAAAGAAGAGGTGCAAATAATAATGTTCCTGGCAAAGGACTTCCTTTGGGCAATGATCCATTGGTGCAAAACCAAAAATCAGCAATAAATCATGCTGGAAAAGACCCCCTTCTAGTATTCGAAGCAAATGTTTCCAATTATACTCCTTCAGATCCAACAGGAGCTGTTGGACCAAATCATTTTATTGGAGCATGGAATACTGGTTTTAGAATTTTTGATAAAGATGGTAATCCATTAACCCCAGAAGCATCATTATCAACATTATTTCCAGGCAATGCCATTGGCGATCCCATTGTATTTTATGATGCAGAAGCTGATCGTTTTGTTATAACCGAATTTGACAGTAACCCCAACGGATTTAATGTAGCAGTTTGTCAAGGTTCTGACCCTGTAAATGATGGTTGGTATATTTATGACTCAGGTTTTGGAACCGGATCATTTCCTGATTATACTAAATTCTCAGTATGGTCTGATGGTTACTATGTTACAGCAAACATAGGTGCAAATGATAAAGTATTTGTTGTGGAACGTGACGAAATGCTGCTTGGTAATACCGCACAGTTTGTTGCTTTTCCACTAACTGGCATAACTACTTCAGGTTTTTATAGCCCTCAGTTTTTTAACGTAACCAATGATGATTTGCCTCCTGCAGGAGATGCAACAGTTGTTTATATGCAAGATGATGCATGGGGTGGAGTTTCAACTGACCATGTTAAAATATGGACTGTTAATGTTGACTGGACAGATATTGCAAGTTCAACCATATCAGCACCAGTTGAATTGTTGACATCAGCATTCACATCAGTATTTGATGGTGGATCATTTTCAAACGTTCCGCAACCAAGTGGACCTGATCAGGATGTTCTTCAAGCTACAATTATGAATCAGGCCCAATACAGGCGATTCCCGGGTTATAACTCAGCAATCTTTAACTTTGTAGTTGACACTGATGGATCGAGTGGTGAACTCGCTGGTATCCGTTGGTTTGAACTACGTCAGGTTAACGATGGCGACCCATGGACAATCTATCAAGAAGGAACATATATATCACCTAATGATGATAAACATGCGTTTTCGGGATCGATGGTAATGGACGGACAAGGTAACATTGGAATGGGATATACAACCTGTAATGAAAATGAAAAAATCGCAATTTATTATACTGGAAGATATGCAGCTGATCCTCTGGGTCAAATGACAATTGACGAAAGTCTTATTGCGCAGAGCACATCAAATAATCCTTCAAACCGTTTAGCTGATTATGTTCAGTTATCCCTCGACCCATCAAACGACAAAACATTTTGGCATATAGCCGAGTATTTTGTTAGTAATCAAAGAACTGATGTTGTTGGAGTATTTCAAATTGCTTCTGATTATGTTAATGATGTTGGAGTAGTTATGATTGATGAGCCAAACAGTGGTGCACTTTCAAATAGTGAAATAGTAACAATATCTGTTTTC
>JASFZK010000102.1:0-24636 GCA_045267845.1 Bacteroidota bacterium
GGAGGTGTGTTAAAAGCATTTGCCAATCAAGTTTCTCATTTTAATGAAGATTATCAATTTAAGATCATTACTCGAAATAATGATTATATGGAAACTACCCCATATGATTCCGTCAAAACCAATGAGTGGAACACAATTGACAAAAATGTAGATGTGTTTTATTTGTCGCCAGAGAATGTTAATTATGGTTATTTGAAGACATTAGTTAGTACTATTGATTTTGATACGGTTTACATACATGGAATATATTCGTTGTGGTTTTCCATTATGCCAATTTATTTCTCAAAAAAAAATAAAGCTAAAAAGATTGTAATTGCTGCCCATGGCATGTTAGGTAAACATGCACTATCGGTAAAAAGTAGAAAGAAACAACTATTTACAAATGCATCCAAACTATTTGGTTTATATAAGAATGTTTACTTTCATGCTGCCAATATTGATGAAGCCAACGATGTATACAGCGTTATAGGGAAGAAATCTAAAGTTATAATAGCAGAAGAAATGCCCATGAAAACTGCATTGGCAAAATGGAAACCTCGGGAAAAGAAAAAAGGTGAATTATTATTGGCATCAGTCGCACGAATTGCTCCCGAAAAAAATACTCTTTATGCTGTTGAAGCATTAAAAAACTGTACCGAAGGCAAAATAACTTATGATATTTATGGTCCGGTTTACGAAAAAGAATATTGGGCTAAGTGTGAGGAAATTATAAGTAAGTTGCCAGATAATGTGACTGTTAACTACAAAGGTAGTATTCCTGGTGATCAAGTACTGGATATGTTTCGAAAAGTGCATTTTATGTTTTTACCAACCACAGGGGAGAATTTTGGACATACTATACTGGAAAGTTTCATGGCTGCAACACCTGTAATTATTAGTAACAATA
The DNA here is from genome assembly GCA_045267845.1 of Bacteroidota bacterium. Lineage (GTDB taxonomy): Bacteria > Bacteroidota > Bacteroidia > Bacteroidales > F082. The sequence goes on from JASFZK010000102.1 coordinate 887, forward strand.
CACCTTGGAAAAACTTGCACAAGGAGAAAATAGGGTGGGAGCTGCCGCTAGACGATATTGAGGTATTTGTTAAAAAAATTACCAAAGCTGTTAACATGGAACAAGATCAGTATGATGAATTATCTAAACATTCGTTGGAATATGCTTTTAACTTTATTAATGACGATACAATTAAATTGCAGAATGATGCTTTGTTTAACGATGATTTGCTTGACTAGAAATAAATTGAATCTAATTAACCATTAATTTTTACAGCTATGAATAAAAAAACTGACCTTTCAATTTACACAACAGGAAATTTTGTAATTGGAGCTGGTATAATTAAAAGGTTATTATGGTACTATGTTAACATACTTTTTTTTATAAGTCCGTTGAACCCGGTTAGCTCATTAAAAGTTTTTCTACTTAGGTTATTTGGAGCCAATATTGGTAAAGGCGTTAATATAAAACCATCTGTAAATATTAAATTTCCATGGAAATTGACAGTTGGAGATTATTCATGGATTGGTGAGAAGTCATGGATCGATAATTTAGATGATGTTATAATTGGAAAACACTGCTGTATATCTCAGGGTGCAATGTTGCTATGTGGTAATCATAACTTTAAAGCACCGGGCTTCGATCTAATGGTCAAAAAAATTATTCTTGAAGATGGAGCCTGGGTTGGTGCATATAGTATAGTTGCTCCAGGAGTTACGCTTAAGTCACACTCGGTACTGGCTGTAAACTCTGTTGGCACTCGTGATTTAGACGAATATTCCATCTACCAAGGTAATCCTGCTGTTAAAGTTAAAGAAAGAAAGATCGAGTAATAATGGTACAATTAGCTTAATAAATCAATATGGTGATACTTGTCATCCTGAGTGGAGCGAAGGAAATCAAATCGTATAAATAAAGATTCTTCACTTCGTAAAAACTTCGTTCAGAAGGACAAAACCACCCTTTTGCCAGTATATAATTATGACAACAAAAACACCATGAAAGTTTCAATAATAACAATTACATATAATAGTGAAAAATCAATTGCTGATGCCATTGATTCGGTTGTTTCACAAACATATCCCAACATTGAATACATTGTTGTTGATGGAAAATCTAAGGATAATACAGTTGAAATAGTTAAGTCTTATGGAAATAAAATAAATAAGATAGTAAGTGAGCCAGATAAAGGTATTTATGATGCTCTTAACAAAGGAATTGGCATGGCAACTGGTGATATAATTGGATTTATGCATTCGGATGACTTATTTGCTAACAGCGATATTATACAAAATGTGGTTAATAAATTTAAAGCCAATGATACCGACTCATTATATGGTGATTTACAATATGTTTATAAAGAGGATACAAATAAAGTGTTACGCTATTGGAAATCAGGTGATTTTAGCTTGCGCCAACTTAAGCTCGGTTGGATGCCGCCTCACCCAACGCTATATATAAAACGCTGGGTTTATGAAAAATATGGTGGTTTTAATATTGATATGGGGATTTCGGCAGATTATGATTCGATGCTTAGGTTTTTAGGTAAATATAAAATTAGCACCCAGTACCTACCCGAAGTTATGGTAAAAATGAGGGTTGGTGGAGCTAGCAATAGAAGTTTGAAAAATATTATACAAAAATCATCTGAAGACTGGGATGCAATTCAAAGGAATGAATTCGGTAATATATTTACTCTTTTCTTTAAAAACCTTCGTAAGGTATCACAGTTTTTAAAGAAGTAAATATGGCGAGTGGTAAAAAAGTACTCATTGCAATTCCCGCATTTAACGAGGCCGATAACATTGAAGAGGTGCTAAACTCCTTAGTTGATTACAAAGCTGATGTGCTTGTGGTAAATGATGGAAGTAGTGACAATACTAGTGAGATAGTAAAAAATATGGGAGTTAAAGTAATATCTCACAAGCATAATTTAGGACTTTCGGCTGCATACAACACTATGTTTGGTTATGCCGATAGGAATAATTATACCCATATGGTTACTTTTGATGGTGATGGGCAGCATGATACATCCTATGTTCCACAATTTATAGAAATGCTTAGTGAATACGATTTTGTTGCTGGAAATAGGTTTCATTCGGTGGAAAAAATTCCAATATCTAAGCTTGCTTCAAACTTTTTTGCTGTGATGCTTACTCGGGTAACATTCGGTATAACTTTACCAGATGTAGCATGTGGGTTTAGAGCTATGAAACTTAATCAGGAAACAAAGTATATACATTCATTACACTATGGAGTTGTGTATGAGATGCTATTTAATAAGCTTCACGCAAATATGAGTGTAGGCTATGTTAATATTCCGGCAACTTATAAATTAACAGATCCTTTGGTAACAAGGATTGCCGAAATTAGTACTTTGATGGGTGAAATAATCAGGTATAACACGCTTCCTGAGCTAAAACAGGTTGTGTATAATTTATTTATGGGATATAATTTTGAAATTGAGATGGAGGGCTATCTCTTTAAGGGAGAATATATTGACTCTACAACTTATCGAATATCGACTGATACCGAAAAAGCAAAACAATTTTATAGAAATAATTTTGTAATTAATGATTAGAGACAATATCAATTTGAGACTTAATTTTTGTATTAGTAGAGCTTTCTATTTCATAGGTTGATTAATAAATAGTTGAGTATAAATTATAGATTTATTATAATATAGGTTATCATATAAAAAGAAAAAGAGACATAAATATGAACGATTTTCATTTAAAATTTCATCCTGATAAATTAGATGGTTCACTCCATGTTGGTTTAATACCTGATGGTGGAAGGCGATGGGCAAAAAAAAATAATGTTTCCCTCAATAAATCCTATTCAATTACACGAGATTTAGTGCTGGAATTTACGAAATATTTTTTCTCAGTTGGAGTAAATGAAGTTAGTGTGTACTTATCAAGTGCTCAAAATTTTAGAAGGACAGATGAAGAAATTGGATCGTTTACGGATGTGGCATCTAATGCAATTAGTAACGAAATAATTAATCTGGCTAATCTACTACATTTTAAAGTCAATATTATTGGTGATAAGAGTTCGCTTCCGCTTGATTTAATTTTATTTCTGCAAGAAAATAATAATAAAGTTGGAGATAATTGTGCTGGAAATATGAACCTATGCATTTCTTACAACCCAATTGAGGAGCTGTCAAATGCAATTCGAATGTCAAAAGGTGAAAATGATTTTTTGGATTACCTATGGGTAAAAAAGCCATTGGATTTAGTTATAAGAAGCGGTGGTGCCAATTTAACTAGTAATTTCTTACCTTTACAATCAGGTTTTGCCCGTCTTTACTTTTTAGATGAGCTTTTTAATGATGTTAGTATGGCATCTATAAAAAAAATAATGGAAAGTTTTTTAAATTTAGATAGAAAATTTGGTGAGTAGGGTACAATGAAATACGAAGTTAAATCATCTATTTATTTGAAAATTATTTAACCTATTCACATGCTTATTATGATATTAATATGAATAATGAAATAGAAAAAATACAATCTGATTTGCTCGTTCTTTCACTTTCAATAGGGCAGTCAATTGATTTGGAAAAAAATAGTTCAAACTTTATTACTTTCCTTTCGTCATGGAAGGATTTTGGCAATATATCTGTATGGATAGTTGATTCTGTATTGCCTGAAAAAAATAGTGATAATAGCACATCATTGATTGCATCTACAAATATTGATGAAATTAGTTTGAAATCAATTGGAAGTAATCATCGTGTTTTTGAGAAATTAAAGGTATCACCATGGTTTTCCATTGGTAGCCGTGATGCTGATTATCGTGAGTTTAGATTTGGAATAGATGATAAAATAGGTTTCTCAACATTTTTTAAACTTGGCGAAATTGGATTCATTAGAATATATAATCGTGATTTATCAACAGCAATTATCAGCAAAAGTGAGCTTGACCCTTTATTAATTGTTATTTCAAAGTTTACAACTTCTGTGAAAGCTTGTATTGCATACAGAGAGTCTGTTTACGAAAAGGAGATTGCAAAAAATGAAGCTGAACTTGCCATCGAATCAAAGAGTAGGTTTTTAAATACAATGACCCATGAAATAAGGGATCCCATGAATGCTATATTGGGACTTACAGAAATGTTACGTTCAACTGGGTTAACAAAAGTGCAGGAAAGTATAATTGACAAGCTCAATCTTTCGTCGAATAATTTGGTTTACATTCTAAACGAGATTCTTGATTTTTCAAAACTTGAAGCGGGGCAGCTTGAGGTTGATCATTCAACCTTTAAAGTTGGAACACTAGTTCAGTCTGTTATGGATGACATAGAGCGTCATGCTTCATCAAAATCATTATTACTTAAATATGATATTGATAGTTGGGTAAAAAAACCAATAATTGGTGATTGGGGTAAAATACATGTAATACTTGTTAACCTTCTCCGAAATGCAGTAAAATATACTAATAAAGGGGAAATTAACCTGCAAATAAAGCCACTTTCCTTGTTTGCTGATTCGGTTAGGTTGGAGTTTAGTATTATTGATACTGGGATAGGAATTGATGAAAGTAAACTCGATAGTATTTTTAATAGTTATTTTATTGAGGAGACACGTGCAAATTTTGGAAGTAAAAAAATTGGTCTTGCTTTGGCTAAGAGGCTCGTTGAGTTAATGGGCGGAGTAATTAAGGTTGAAAGTAAACTTGGTGTGGGAAGTGTTTTTAGTTTCTATCTTGATTTTGATTTCGATTTGAGTGTTAGTCTTGAAGATAAGGTTATTACCAAAATAATTGACAAGAGTAAGTCTTCCAAAATTAGGATTTTGTTGGTGGAAAATAGTCCGATAAATCAGGAAATAACATTGGATTATTTAAGCGATTGGAATACGGTACTTGCAGATTCTGGTAAAAAGGCAATTGAAATACTAAAGAAGGATAGTTCATTTGGGGTAATTCTAATGAACTTGCGCATGGATGATCTTGATGGAGTTGCAGCGAGCAGGATTATTAGAGATGAACTTAAACTAGATACTCCAATTATAGCAATAACAACTGAGCCCAGCTTAAGCATAACTAATACATGTAGAGATGCTGGAATGGATGCTTCTTTACTAAAACCTTTTACCAAAAATAAGCTCATCGAAAGTATTGTTGATAATTTAAGTCAGGATGATATTTATATAGTTGATAATGACGAAAGTATACTTGATTTGTTCAAGGGTAAAAGAGTACTTGTTGTTGATGATGATATGATAACTCAGCTCACTACAAAAGCACTGCTTGGTAACTGTAACTTTGAAGTTATTTTGTCAGATAATGGTGTGGATGCAATATCTAAAGTCAATGATTTTAGTTTTGACTTAATACTAACGGATTTATTTATGCCCGAAATGGATGGTTTTGAATTATCTAAAAAGCTTAGAGATCTTAAAGTAGAAATACCAATAATTGCGTTTTCGAGTGATGATTCGAAACAAACAAACAAGTTATGTAACGAAGCCGGAATTAACTCATTGATGTTAAAAAAACTATACACAAAAATGGAATGGGCGCATAAGATACATGCAGTTGTTAAGGATTATCCAGGATATAAGTTGTAAGTAGTTTTTTTGTTCTAAAGTGATTGTTCTGCATTAAAAAAGGACGTCGATATTGCCAGACCTAATATTTACAGTAAGTTGCTTAATAGAAGATAAATTAATACAGCTACAACTATTCCTGCAGCTGATAATGAATATATAAGACTCTTCTTATATTTGTCAGCCTTGTTTTTGTGCATTTTAGATTCTTCTTTAATCTTTTTCAGCTCAAAAATTGTACCCATTGATTTAGTCAGATTATTAAAAAAAGAATCATCTTTAATAATATAATCTTTCGCTCCTTTTTTAAGTAGAGATATTGCACTGTTGATATCTTTGGAAGCTGTTAACATTATTACAGCTGGGGCTATTAGTCCTTTGTCTCTATAAAATTTTCGAAAATCAATAAGTATTTTGTCCCCATCCTTAGCATCAGCTACAGTACTATTCAAGAAAAAATCTAAAATCACTATGTCCGGAACTTCATCATTATTTTCGAGGTGAGTAAGTAATTTTTCACCTGTATAAAATAATTCAACTCTTGCGTTATCTCTGTTTTCCAGACCCAACTTAACTGTTTCGGCAAACATTTCATTGTCTTCAACAATATATATTAAGCTAGATTTATCGGTGTTTTCCATAGCGTAAGTTTAATTTAATGTTATTCATCTTCGTCAAGTAATACGTTGTCTTCAAGAATTTTTGATGTTTTTTTATCAGCTTTTTTACTTGCTCCTTTTTGTCTGAACAAATCATAGATAATCCTAAAATCATAAAACAAGAAAGCTATAACAAATAGTATTGGTATTGAAAAGGATGATGGTAAATCTCTTAAGAAAAATGCAGTAACAATAATAACTATATTGGCAATGTATAATAAGATTGCCGATTTTTTATGATTAAAGCCTGTTTGCAGAAGTAAGTGATGGACATGTGTTTTGTCAGGTGAAAATGGTGACTTTTTTTCAACAATAACTCTACGTGCAAACACTCTAATAGTATCAAATACAGGTAATATTAATATTCCAACAACAATAATAGTTAGTCCATTATTATCTCCAATAAATCCTCCTGCAGAAGTTCCTTCACTTATGGTAGATATTCCTAAAACTGCCAATATATAACCAATAATCAATGAGCCAGTATCTCCCATAAATATCCGGGCAGGATTAAAGTTATATAATAAAAACCCGAATAGTGCACCGGCCATTCCAAAAGCTAAAAGTGAAATAAGTATGGCTTGTGGATTATATAATAGAACACCCATAATTATTGCATCAATAAATGCTATACCACCAGCAAGGCCATTAATTCCATCAATAAGATTAAAAGCATTTACTAAACCAACAAGTAACAAAACAGTTAGCCCGTACTGCAAAGCTATGTGCATTTCATATATCCCAAATAAGCCATTTAGATTTGTTATTCTAGTTCCAACAGCTGCAATCATAATCGCCACACCAATCTGAATAAGGAACTTAACCGAGGCTCTCATATCAATTCGGTCATCAATAATGCCCATTACGAATAAAATCATTAAGCCATATAGTATAAATGCAGCCTCCATTGAACCTCCGTAATATACCATCCAACCAATTGTAGCTACCATATAACCAAAGAAAATTCCAATTCCTCCTAAGTTTGGGATTGGAGCATCATGTACCTTTCTTTCATTTGGTTTATCAACAAGATTAAGTTTACCCGAGAAATCGATGATAACAGGCATTAATTTTGCGGTTATATAAAGCGCAAGGGCAAATGTTACAGACATTTGTATCCAATCGTTATCTATTATAGCTAAAAAGACTTCCACAATGAGTTATTTATCGGTTAACTAAACTTTGGAATAAAAGACAAATATATTAAATTCAGCTTAAATAATCAAGGTTGTGTTAAAAAAAAAGTACTAATTTAGCTATTGCGAATATTTATATAATCGGGTTGTAATGTGCAGTTGATAAATATTTATCACTTGAGTACATGGTTAATTTAACCCGCAAATTTATTAGTTTATGAGGGATGTAGGAAATACAAATAATATGGGTGACATATCAATATTGTATGAATTATCATTGTCAATAGGTCAAACCCTCGACTTAAACGATAATGTTTCAAAGTTTGTTGATTTGCTTTTGGATCGAAAAAATCTTGATTATGTTTCGGTTTGGATTAAAAAGGGTGCTGTTGACAATACTGATGTCGAGAATGACGACTACTCACTTATTTATGCAAAGCCCATGACTTTTGTGAAGGATATAGCTTTATATCCAGATCATAAAATATTTGATTATCTCAACAATGTTACAAGTTTTCAAGTAAATAGTAGTGAGCATAAATTCAATAGTTTTTTATTTGAAAATGGGATTGAATATGGAACAGTAGTGTTTTTCCGACTTGGTGATATTGGTTTTTTGAAATTATATAAAAGAGATGCTAATCACATTCCTGATAATGAAGTAAATAAGCTGGATAATTTAATGCAACAATTTGCAAATTCAATTTCGGCATGCCTTTACTATGAACAAGCTCTTTATGAAACAGCAGAAAGAGCAAAAAGTGAGAACAAGTACAAAAATATTTTTAATTCAATTACCGATTGTTATGCAGAGGTAGATTTCTTTACTGGAGATATCCAGGTAATATCTCCCTCCATAAAAACAATTTTAGGTTATAGCAGTGAAGAACTTATTGGCAAATCAATTAATTCATTTTACTCCTCCACAGAAGATGCCAAAAGAATTGCAAAAGATATCTTATCATCGCCAGATAAAGAAATAATTGATTACGAAGTTATTTTGATTAGCAGGGTTGGAAAAAAAGTACATTGTTCATACTCAATGCGATTGATATATAATGAAAACGGGAAACCAGGTAAGATTGTTGGAACAATGCGTGATATTACAATACGCAAACAATCTGAAAATAATATGGTTGAAGCTGAGGAAAAGTGGAGAGCTCTTGTTGGTAACTCCCCCGATAGAATTTTGACAGTTGACAGATCTGGCAAAGTAATTTTTGATAATAAAAAGTCTGAGAATGAGATTGGAATTGAGCAAAATGTTTCCTCTTGTTTGTCGTTAAATGAAGAACAATTTAGTAGATTTAAAAAGTGTTATGAAGATGCTTTCGAAAATAAAGTAGTTATAAGTACCGAAATTAACTGTACAAATAATAGATGGCTGTTATCTCGCTTTGTACCTGTATTTCAAAATGATGAGGTTGAGTTTGTAATGGTAATTGCTACTGATATAACAGAACAAAAAACCATGGAAAGTGAGTTGGGTAAGGCAATTGTTGACGCTGATGCTGCTAACAAAGCCAAAGGGATATTTTTGGCTAACATGAGTCACGAAATACGAAACCCCATGAATGCAATAATTGGTAATTCTAACTTGTTATTTGGAACATCACTAAATACTGAACAAGGACGAATGCTTAATAATTTAAAGCTTTCTGCCGACAGTCTACTGGAAATAATTGATAAGATATTAGATTTTTCTAAGATTGAAGCCGATCAATTATTGCTAAATAAATCAACATTTTTGTTTAAAAGCGAAATCTCAAAAATATATGATTCATTACAGGGAATTGCAAGTAACAAAACAATTAATTTTGGATTACAAATTGATGACGATATTCCTAAAATTGTAACTGCTGATAAAGCACGAATTAAGCAGGTACTATTGAATTTGTTGAATAATGCAATCAAATTCACTGAAGATGGTGGTCGTGTATATTTAACATGTAAACTTGAGAGTATTGATGGAAATAATATCCGAATTTCATTTATAGTTGAAGATACCGGAGTTGGTATTGATGAAGATCGACTTGATGAGGTCTTTGAGTCATTTAATCAAGAGGATAAATCCTTTAACCCAAAGTTTGGAGGAACAGGACTAGGGTTGTCAATCTCACGTCACCTTGTTGGTGTTATGGGTGGTAATATTATGGTTGAAAGCAAAAAAAATCTTGGTAGTAAGTTCTTCTTTACCATTGATTTGGAAATTGGTAGTGAAGATAACCTTGAAGACCAGACAGTTTACTCACCCCATAATCCACATTTGCTAACTGGAAAAACAATTTTAGTTGTTGAGGATTCAGAATTCAATCAGGATGTTGCAATGCGTATTTTAGAAAATTGGGGTGGCAAAGTACTTATTGCTGAAAACGGTCAGGTAGCAGTAGAAATGATTGAACGTAGTCCTGATTGTGCAGATTTTGTTTTTATGGATATCAGGATGCCAATAATGGATGGTATTGAAGCAACTCGTATAATTAGAAATAAATTGAATTGGAAAAAACCGATTGTTGCGCTCACAGGTGAGGCTCTAAGGGAGACCATTGATGAGTGTAGTAATGCAGGTATGGACGATTTTGTTTCAAAACCTTTTGCTCAGGAAACCATTGAAATGAAACTTCGTAAATTTCTTGATTTACCAGATAAAATAAATGCTGAGGGGGGACAAGATACTAGTCAAATACATAAAAGTGAAGATAAAGAAGTTGTAAAGGCTGCGGAGGAAAGTGTCGAGGTCAGCTCAGACAAAGTAGTGTATTCAACTGAAGCACTTATGGGCATGCTTGGCGGATCAGAAGAAGCACTTAAAAAGATACTTCAAAAGTTTATTGATGAAACTCCTGCCAGAGTTGTTAAGATGGAAGAGTCATTTAAAGATGAGTACTGGGAACAGGTACAAAGTCAGGCACATACCATTAAAACATCATTACGATATCTAAAGGTGGATGGCTCAGTTGATGATTGTCAGAACCTCGAAGATTTAGCGAAAGAGCGAGTTCCTAATGATGGTATAAAGCCTTTGGTTTATAGTATTAAAAATGTAGTAACAAGGCTTATCGACCAAGTTAAGCAAGATTATGAGATAAGTTAATCATAACTTTTAATAAAAGCTACACAGTTACGGCACACACAAAAGTTAAACCAATTAAATTTTAAAAAGGTTTTTAATCCTGTCTTCAATATTTTTTTTGTATTTTTTTATATCAGATTTTCTAACTTTCTTAACTTCTTTCTCAAGCTCGTTGTATTTCTTTTTTGCACGTTTACTAAGATTTGGAATTACTTTGTCAACCAATTCTTTTTCGGCATCTTTAAGTGCTACAGTAAGATCCTCAATCTTTATTTCTTTAATGAGTTTTTTAACCGTACTATCCGACATGTTTTTTATGTCTTCAAATTTAACCGACTTACCCTTCTTAAAAGTTGTTTTTGCCTTCTTTGAAGTTGAACTTGCAGTTTTTCGGGCGATATTCTCAACTTTATCAGCAATATTGGAGACCGCTTTTTTTATTTCTGAGAAATCATTACTAACTGTATCTGAGTTATTTTCAACCCTAATAATAAAATCAGAAAGCACATTCATATAGTTTATAAAAGCATCATATGGTGTTCCGTAGGGGTTAAAGTAACTATGTACATCACCATCCGAAAACCACTTTGTACACATGTAGTAAAAATGGTCAGAAGTTTGCAAATAGAGCCAGTCTTTTTGTATCTGAGGGTCTTTACATGTCTTTACTTTCTCCTTTAACTCATAAAGTGCATCAAAAGCACCATCTTGCATGTCATTTCCCAACCAAGCGGTTAAGTCACGTTCTTCATCAGCCCATGATATTGGTGTTGGCACATGAATTGCACTAACAGGCTTTAAGGCTTTTCCAACTTCCTTGGGAGTTGCAAATTTGAAATCTGTTTTTGAAAATACCAGTGATGGCATCTCTTTCATAAAATCAAAAATGCCAGTTTCGGCCCATTGATGTTCACCAAAAGTTTCATAATCCATAAATAAATTAACTACTTCTTCTTTAGGATCAATATTGCTTATCCAACTTGAGAATTTATCAGCAGTAAGTGGCCAGTCTTTCCAGCTTTGTTCGCTAAATCTAAATGCAATATCATCACTTAGCCTAAAATTTTTAAGCAGTAGTTTAAGGTCAGGTGTGGTTGCACTATTATATAAATAATTAGGACTTCTCCAACCAATAACATGTTTTGCACCTTCGGTTAGCATTAAGTCATAACCCATATCAGAAACCATAGCACCAATGTCATCAGAATAAATAAGCTCTGTATTTCTAAATGTAACAGGTAATTGGCCAAATAATTCCTCTGTTTTATCAGAGTGCATTTGTACTTGTCGTGTGAATTCAGTTTTGCTTTTTAGAGATGCAAGTGAGTGGGCATAAGTTTCAGTTAAAAACTCAACATTACCAGTATCAGCTAATCTTTTAAAGCTTTCAATTACTTCAGGTGCAAAAGCTTCAAACTGATCCATAGCGGTTCCTGAAATGGAAAAACTAACTTTAAAATCTTTTCCATGCTTGCTTATTAAATCAAGTAATATCTGATTCATTGGAAGATAGCTTTTTTCGGCTACCCTTTTCATAATCATTTGGTTTGTATAATCATCAAGATAATTATGCTTGTCACCGATGTCAAAAAAGCGATAGTTTCTTAGTCTATATGGCTGGTGTACCTGGAAATAAAAACAAATTGATTTCATATTATGTATTTTTGTTGTTGCCATAAATTGCAACATTTAATAATTATCTGAATTAACGCATTAAGGGTTTGTAAACATCCTTTATTTTTAATGAAGCATCTTCCCATTTAAGGTTCTCCACTTCTACTTTACCGTATTTCTTAAATGTACTTGATATGGCTTCGTAATGGCATAACCCGTAAATTGAATCAGCCATGGCATCAACATCCCAAAAATCAACTTTAAGTGCATGTTTTAGAATTTCGGCTACTCCTGATTGTTTTGAAATTACAACAGGAACATTTGCCCTCATAGCTTCAAGGGGCACAATACCAAAAGGTTCAGAAACAGAGGGCATTACAAATACATCACTTAGCCCAAACATTCTGTCAATGTCTTCACCTTTTAAAAAACCTGTAAAGTGGAATTTGTCAGCGATACGAAGTTTTGCAACCCTTTCTATCATTTTATTAAGCATGTCGCCTGAGCCAGCCATTACAAAACGAACGTTATCATCTTTTTGTAAAATTTTGTAGGCCGCTTCAATAAAGTATTCTGGTCCTTTTTGAAATGTTATCCTACCGAGGAAAGTAACTACTTTCTCATTTAAGTGCCTTTTAATATCAGTAAGTTCCGAAAACATACCAGGGTCAACTGCATTATGTACTGTTATAACCTTGCCAGGATCAATACCATATTTCTCGATTACTGTACGGCGAGTAAGGTCACTTACTGTTATTACCCTGTCGGCTTTTTCCATACCTTCTTTTTCAATACCGTAAACTATGGTATTAACATTTTTTCCAGTACGATCGAATTCGGTTGCATGCATATGTACAACTAGGGGTTTGCCCGATGATTCTTTGGCAGCAACACCTGCTGGATATGTTAGCCAATCGTGTGCATGAATAATATCAAAATCTTCGTTAAGAGAAAGTGCAGATGCAACAAGAGCATACCTTGATATTTCTTCCATGAGGTTTGCACCATATTTCCCCGAAAATTTATAATCGCGCTTAAAAACGTTGCTAGTAAAATCTTCTCCAGTTTTTTCATTCTTTTCAAGCATACGAGTAAATTCCTCCGGTCCAACATATGGAACAATATTGGAGCCAATCTCGAGATATTTTATTCTGTTCCAGTATTCATTATAGTGCTCATCTTTAAGATCAAAAGGAATTTCACTGGCATTAACTATCCTAACTGCCTCCTCACTTTCATCGCCGTAAGCTTTCGGAACAACAAAAATCACATCAACATCATGTTTTGCGAGTCCTTTTGTAAGACCAAAACATGCAGTTCCCAAACCGCCCGTTATATGAGGTGGAAATTCCCACCCGAACATTAGTATTTTCATATTCTTAATTAAGAAATGTTATCAATCATTGATTTAATTCTTAGTAATTCGGCAACGCTCCATGCCTGGGATATTGCACCCCTGGCATCATGAGGAGGGTCACCATCATAAATTTCCGAAACTGTACCAATTCCTCTATCATTCATAACTTCTTCAAAATCATGATAAATTGTATTCACAACGTCAAGTCCTGATTTGCCAATTATTTTTAAGTAAGCCTCCGAGAATGCTCCAAGTAACCATGGCCATACTGTACCTTGGTGGTAAGCTTTGTCGCGCTCGGTTTGATTACCAATATAAATTCCCTTATAATTTAGGTTTTTTGGTGAAAGTGTGCGAAGGCCTCTATTTGTTAATAATTCTTGCTTAACAACATTTAAAATGCCAAAAGCTTGGTTCTCATTAACAGGACTGTAAGCTAGTGATACAGCAAATATCATATTAGGCCTTACCGACCAATCTTTATCTTCACCACTTACATAATCAGCCAGATAGCCTTTATTCTCATCCCAAAAAATATCAATAAAAGAATCCTTAATTTTATCAGGCCATTTTTTCCAATTTTTTGTGAAGGTCGTATCTTTAGCAGATTCTGCCAGTTCAAGACAAAAATTAACAGCATTATACCATAAAGCGTTTATTTCAACAGCATATCCCATTCGGGGTGTTACAGGATTACCATCTATAACGGCATCCATCCATGTAAGTGCTTTGCCTTGTTCTCCAGCCCAAATAAGGCCATTATCATGCATCTTAATATTATTAAGAGTTCCTTTTTTAAAGCTGGTTAGTATTTTTTTCATGCTAGCACCATACTCTTTCCAAATATTTGTGCGATTGTTTTTATGATTGTGAAGTTGCTGTAATGCCCAAAAAAACCACAATGAAGTATCAACAGAGTTGTAAGCAGCAGTTTTACCATGTCCAACATTTGGAAACAGCCCATCCTTAAGTTCCCCTAACATTGTATTTGTTACTGCCTTAAACGATTTTACATCATTGCGAGTAAGAGTAAGTCCTGGGAGGGCGATAAAAGTATCTCTGCCCCATCTTCCAAACCATGGATATCCAGCAACAATCTCTGTTCGTTCATTTTTCGTGATGATAAATTCTTCAGCTGCGTTTAACAGGCAGTTTTCAAAATTATCTCTGGGAGTACGTTTCTTAACTTCTGATTCCCACTGTCTTTTAATGGATGTGGGATTTTTTTCTTGTAGTCCGGCAGAAATAACCACTGAATCACCAGCTTTAAGTTTTACATCAAAGTAACCTGGTACAAATAAATCTTCGGTACTTTCGTAACCACGTTCTCGTTCCCTAATGTATTCCACACCATAATACCAATCGGGTTCATGTGTGTACGTAGGCTTTTTAGAGAACTGCATATTTACACTGGAATACCCATCATATAATTTCCAGCTGATGCCATTTTTAATTTCGTTATAATCACGATTAACATAATCATTTGCTTTTCCAAGACTATGAACATTTCTAAAAGCCAAAAATGGTTTTAAGCGAAAGGTTACTTCTTGAGAAGCACTTTCCAACGAATACTTAATGAAAAGGCGGTCATCATTAGCTGCGAAAATGTACTCTTTAACAAAAACGATACCTCCCATTCTAAAAATTAATCTTGGATTCGGATCAGAAACAAACTCTTTTAAATACTTATGTCCTTTTGGCTCATATACGCCATCTGGATACATTCGCATACCCACATGGAACTCAAAATTATTAGCAATTATTGTCTCGTCAATTTCCGACAATAGCACATGATTACTATCGTCTATTTTAGGCTGAGGGACTACAAGTAACCCATGGTATTTTCTAGTATTAGTTGTGATAATAGTTGTGTTTGCATAGCTTCCAGCACGATTAGTACGTAAGAGCTCACGGTGGAGTGAGTATTTTAGGTTTATAAGTTGGGTTTTGTCAAAATCTATATAGCTCATATAAGTATCTTATTTGGTTGGGTATGTAAGCAAAAAAATATTTTGCAAAAGTATGGCAATTTAGTAATTAAAATCCAACGAACAAGATAATAACATTAACTTAATATTGTAAAATGGTGTAAGGATTAATGGCAATTTACGACTAAGTATCTATAACGTTTGCAGAGATGTAAAATGGTGTCAGTTGAATAGACTGTTAAATTCAACATTTAATCAATAAGTTCGCATGATTGTATAGTATATATGTAAATAGGTACTTAATAGCGTTTATGATTTATTTAATACATTTAGTACACATTTATACAGTACTTTTACCGCCAATTATATATTTGCTGACAAAATTAGTATTCACAATAAAGAAAAATTATTAATTATGAACCGTTTTCTATTACCAATATTTTTACTTGTATTGGCTCCCATGTTATTATGGGCGCAAGTAGATGAAACAAAGCCTTTTATGGTTTCGGAAGCTGTTGCTTTTGCAAAATCAGCACCATTATCAGAATTGGCTGCTGTACTAAGTCCGGATAAATCAGAATCTCTAGTTATTAAAGAAGTTAAGAATAAGTTAGATTATGATAAATGGCCTAATGTTGACCCAATGCGGTCTCCTGGTAAGGTGCAAATTCAAATGGGTACTTCACAAAGCAGAGGTCCTGTTACAGGTTTTGCTGGTCAAGGGGGCACTGGTTATTATCCTCCTGATACTGATGGGGATGTAAGCGAAACGCACTTTGTACAAGTTGTTAACTCAAAATATAATGTGTATGAAAAAGACGGAACAAAGGTTCTGGGTCCTCTAAACCTCAGCACATTATGGGATAATTTACCAGGACCATGGGTAGGAAGTAACGATGGTGACCCAATTGTTGTTTATGATGAAGAAGCTGATAGATGGGTGATTACGCAATTTTTTGTTTCTGACCCTACTAAATATGAACTTTTTGCAGTATCTGAAACAAGCGATCCACTTGGGGCATATTATTTATATGCTTTTTCATTTGGTAGCTATATGAATGATTATCCAAAAATAGGTGTGTGGCGCAATGCTTATTATGCTACATATAATATGTTTAATGGTGGTTTTACCGGAGGAAGAGCAACTGCTGTAGATCGTGCAAAGATGTTAGTAGGCGACCCAAGTGCTGAAATGGTTCAATTTAATAAAGGAGGTTATTATTCGATGATGCCAGCTGACATTGATGGTGAAAACTTACCAGATGAAGGCGACCCTTGTCCTATAATGTATATTAATAATTCACAGAGAGTAGAAATGTGGGATTTGAGTGTTGACTGGAATGATCCTAATAGTGCGAGTTTAACTCTTGGAACAACAATTATTGTAAGTTCTTTTTCACCAAACCCAAATAGTTGGGTCTCCCAGCCTAATACATCACAAAAACTTGATGGACTTGGTGGTATGATTATGAATAGACTGGCCTACAGAAAATTTGAGAATCATGAGTCTATGGTTGTAAATCATTCTGTAAGAGTTAATACCGGTAGTAATGTTTACCGTGGAGCGATTAGATGGTATGAGTTTAGAAAAACAACCGGTGCTTGGGTGTTGCACCAAGAGGGAACATATGCTCCTGATGATAATCACCGTTGGATGGGATCTGCTGCTATGAATGCAAATGGCGACATTTCAATTGCTTATTCGGTTTCGAATAGTACAGATATTTTTCCATCTATAAGATACACAGGACGTAGGGCTGATGACCCATTAGGAGAAATGACAATGGCAGAGGTTGAACTTAAAGCGGGCACCTCCAATCAAGCTTTTAATAGATGGGGCGATTACTCTTGCTTAAATGTTGATCCTGTTGATGATACTACCTTCTGGTATACTACCTTGCACAGTGGTTGGAAAACCTGGATTGCTTCATACGATTTAGGACCTCTTTCTGCAGCAACATGTAGTGCTGGTGGTGATGGATATACTTGTATTGATGATGCATTTGTAACTCAGGGCGATGGTACAGGAGTTTCTGAGATTTTATGGACTTCAGATGGAGATGGCTTTTTTGGAGTCGACGATCAATTTAACTCAACTTATATTAGAGGAAATCAAGACATTGAAAATGGTGGATGTACACTTACTATTGGTGTGGTTGGTTTTGATGGTAGTACAGCTTCGGATAGCATGTATTTATCCATTGTTGACAGTCCCACATGTAATGCTGGTGATGATGCAACAATTTTTGAAAATCAATCATATACATTGGCTGGCACAGCTACTCACGCTGGCGAAATTGTTTGGACAACCAGTGGTGATGGTGCTTTTAGTGATACTACAATTTTAGATCCTATTTATAGTTTAGGTCCAGATGACATCCTAAATGGTGGAGTGGATTTATATATTCATGTTGAGCCAATAGCTCCTTGTGAAGGAACTGATGACGATGAAATGCACTTAGGTATTTTAACAGGTTTAAATGAGCTGGAAAATAACTCATTGGGATTATCTGTTTTTCCTAATCCTACAAATAACGTATTCACGTTAAATATTGATAATCTAAATTCTGGTGAGCAATTTACTTTCTTTGTTTACACAAGCTATGGTAAGGAAATATATCGTCAGGTTGCTACTGCAAAGAGCAATATTTATGAACGTGTTATTGATATGACACAATTTGTTCCAGGTATTTACTTTGTTAAAGTTAATAGTGATAGTAGAACAACTACAATGAAAGTTGTTAAAAAGTAGTAACAAATAATTTCATAATTCATAAAAAACCACTAGTTTTAATTAGTGGTTTTTTTTATGGATGCAAGTCATTTGATACCTTGTCAGTTTGCTGATAGGAGTTTCATTTATTTTTTTTAATTTTGTTTCACAAGTCTAGTAAGGCTATGTGACTTTCAAATCCATTTTAATAATTGATTATGCGAAAAAAAATATCCATTTCTTCAGTATTGTTTTTTCTTTTTTTTACAGTAGTATTTGCACAAGATAAAGTGCCGTTAGATCATTCGGTTTATGACGATTGGAAATCAGTTAGTAACTACTCAATATCTAATAATGGTAATTTAGTTTCCTATGTTATTAACCCCCAGGAAGGTGATGGATTTCTATATTTATATGGTACACAAAGCAATAATTATGATTCAATAGCACGAGGATATAAATCAAAGCTAAGTTCAAACTCGAATATGCTTTTGTTTCATATTAAACCTCAATTTGATACCGTTAGAGCAGCCAAACTTAAAAAAGTTAAAAAGGATAGTTTGCCCAAAGATTCTCTTGGAATCTGGATTACTTCAAGCGGTGATTTGTTAAAGTTTTCAAAACTAAAAAGTATAAGTGTACCGAAAAAAGAATCTAATTGGATTGCATTTTTGATGGAAGAGAGTGTTGTAAAAAACGATACAGCTGCTGCTGATACTTCTAAAGTTGATAAAAAATCTAAATCTAAGAAAAAGAAAAGTAAAGGTGATTTATTAGTGATTATGAATCCAATTACTGGAGATTCAGTTTCATTTAAAAATGTAACAAAATATGCCTTTTCAAAAAATGGTGAACTATGTGCTTTTGTAAGTGTGGTTGGTGATAGCATCGATTCTGTACAAGTTGCATATTATAATACTAAAAAACAGAAGTTTACTTCTTTGTTTAATAAACCTGGATTTTCAGAAAACATTTCGGTGGATGAGCAAGGGAAACAATTTGCTTTCACATTTTCAACTGATACAATTAAAGAAAAAGTTTTTGAACTGTATTATTCCAAAATTAATATTGCAGCTCCAATAAATATATCTGGCATAAATTCCTCAAATATAGCTGATGGCTGGTCTGTAAGTAAAAATGGAAAGATTTATTTTAACAAATCAGGTTCTGAATTATATTTTGGAACTGCCCCTAAACCTATTCCATTACCTAAAGATACTTTAACTGCGGATGAAAAGGTTAGTGTAGATATTTGGAATTGGCAAGATATTCAATTGCAACCACAACAATTAAAGCAATTAGACAACGAAAAAAAGAGGAGTTATGTAGCAGTTTATTACCCAAAAAATAAAAGTGTTGTTCAGCTTGCAAATGAGAGCGTCAAAAATGTTAGAATAAACATAAAAAGCGAAGGAAAGTATAGTTTAGGCTTTAATCATAAGCCATACCAACGAATGACATCATGGGAAGCTACTCGTTATCAGGATGTTTATTTAATTGACAGAGAAACTGGGGCAAAAACTCTTGTATTGCCAAAAATTGCTTCAAGTATCTCGTTATCTCCTAATCAAAAATCAATTGCATGGTACAATATTGCCGATAGTTCGTGGAATTTATATAACATTAAAACTCAAACTTCAGTAAATCTAACTGCAGGAATGGATGTTAATTTTTATAACGAGTTAAATGATATTCCTAACGAGCCTTATCCATACGGTTTTACTGGTTGGACAGAAACTGGCTCGCCTGTTATTTATGATAGTTATGATATGTGGCTATTTGATTCAGAAGGAAAAAAATCTCCCGTAAATATTACTAACGGAATAGGTAGAAAAAACAAAATTAAGTATCGGTATAAAAAACTAGATAATGAGCTACAGTACCTGCCAAGCAAAATGATGTTAAGTGCTTTTAACACTATAAATAAAGATGCAGGATTTTATTCACTAACCTTATCTTCAAAAGCTAATAATCTTGAAAAACTGATAATGGAGAGCTTCAAATTTGGTTCTCCCATTAAATCAAAAAATAGCGAATTATTAATTTGGACGAAAGAATCATTTCAGGATTATCCTAATTTATACCTGAGTAACAGTAGGTTTGCCAAGATATCTAAATTAACAAATGCCAACCCACAGCAAGATGATTATTTGTGGGGAGAAGTAGAACTTGTTAACTGGGTAAGCTTTAATGGCGATAGTTTGCAGGGCTTGCTTTATAAACCCGAAAATCTTGATCCAAATAAAAAATATCCGATGTTGGTTTATTTTTATGAAAGATATAGTGATATTCTACATCGATATCACACTCCAAAGCCCATCAGGTCAGTTATAAATTTTAGCTATTATGTGAGTAATGATTACTTGATTTTTATTCCCAATATTGTATACACAGATGGCTATCCAGGGCCAAGTGCTTTTGATTGTATAATTAGTGGAACTCAAGTAATGTGCGATAGGTATGATTACATCGATCGTAGTAAACTTGGGATTCAAGGGCAAAGTTGGGGTGGTTATCAAGCCGCATACTTAATTACTCAAACTAATATGTTTAGGGCGGCAATGGCTGGTGCACCTGTTAGTAATATGACAAGTGCTTACGGCGGAATAAGATGGGGGAGTGGTATGAGCAGAGCATTTCAATATGAGCAAACTCAAAGTAGAATTGGAGGGAATTTATGGGATAAGCTCCCTTTGTATATGCTTAACTCTCCATTGTTTTCGGCGGATAGAATTGAAACTCCGTTGTTGATTATGCATAACGATAAGGATGGTGCTGTACCATGGTATCAAGGTATTGAGTTGTTTAATGCTATGCGCAGATTGGATAAGCCAGTTTGGATGCTTGTTTATAATGGAGCCCCACATAACTTAAAACGTCGTGCTGATTCAAAAGATCTGACAATTAGAATGCAGCAGTTTTTCGATTACTATTTGAAGGATGCCAAAGAGCCTGTTTGGATGAAGTACGGAGTGCCTGCAACGGAAAAGGGTAAGAATTTTGGGTTTGAGTTAACAGAGTAATTTTTTCAGTACCTCTACATATATTTTCTTGGAACAGATTAAAAAAATTATTTTTGCACTATGAAAGATAAAAAATTCGACAGTAGTTATATAAAAATGGCTTTTGTTTGGGCCGATAACTCTTACTGTAAGCGTCGTAAAGTAGGTGCTCTACTTGTGAAAGACAGAATGATTATTTCTGATGGATACAATGGAACGCCATCTGGCTTCGAAAATATTTGTGAGGATGAAGATAATAATACAAAATCCTATGTACTTCACGCAGAGGCTAATGCCATTACAAAAGTTGCAAAATCGCATAATAGTAGTGAGGGCTCCACATTGTATATAACCGACTCACCATGTATTGAGTGTGCCAAATTGATAATTCAATCGGGTATAAAAAGAGTAGTTTATTCGCGTAAATATCGAATAACCGATGGCCTCGACCTGCTTGAAAGGGCAGGAATAGAAGTTGATGAGCTAGAAGGCTAGAAAGTAAACTGAGCTAAAAACTGAAGCCTATTTGCATCACCATTTTGATCATCTTGAACAAATAACTCCCCCCAAATATATTCCACGCCAAAATTTAATCTTTTAAAAGGAGAATAAAATAAGTTTACTAATGCATAGTTGCTATAGTTAAAATCTTCTGCAGTAAGCAAACTAGTTTTTTCCAAGTGGATATAGCTAAAAATAAAGTTCGAACTTAATTTACTATTCCAATTATGCGTGTATGATACAAAGCCACCCATACTATTTAGTAGTATCAATTTATTGCTGGCGATGTCAGGCACACCGTTATATCCATTTCCCGAAAGATCGTTAATAAAATTTGAAATACCCTTGCCTGCAATAAAGAAAACATTGAAATGGTTGTTTTTGCCCCAGGTTTTAATAATTGCCGAAAAAGCACCACCATATCCAATTGTATTTTTCTCAATTGAATCAAGGTTGAAAAACCTAGCATTACTAACTGTACCACTTAACGATACTACTCCCCAATCGCCTTCTTTATTAATCGTTCCAACAAAAGCTGGCATTGCATCAAATTCTTTTTCTACTACTTTCCCACTTACTATTAAAGGTTTCCTATCTGTACCACGCATCTCAACAGCAATAATGTAACTAAACCCTTTTGTAATTTTATTGGAATATCTAATCATAGGGTTTCTTAGTGTTGTGGCACTATTGGGTCCTTCAAAATCAATTGTTACTGGAACTACATTTGGATTACCAAAAGTAGTATTTGCTTGACCTAGCAACAATGGTCCCATTTCCAAATATGCTTGACGAAGTCTGAACACGGCATTGGTGCCAGATGCAAAATCACCAGAAACAAACCCTTTAAGATTACCCCAGGGTGTAACATAATTAACTCCAAAATTCATCCGTGATTGTTGTGCGGTCATATGAAATCTGTAAGTTTTTTCATATGGAGATGGGTTTATGGGAATTTCAGATGTTGTGAAGTCATTATAATCATTTAAACCATTAAAATCAAATATTGCATTTAGATTAACATAACCACTATACTCAAATGTGAGCTTTTTTTTATCATTGTCTTTGTCTTGAGCAATAAGCGCAACGAAACTTGCTAATAGAATAAATGTGAATAGAAATTTTTTCATTTTGTTGGATTTTAGGTGAATTGTATTTTTGTCAAATATAAAAATTCGTTATTATAATAATAGATATTTGGTCAGTTTTGGAGTTATGAAGTTTTCCAATTGGGTTTCTTTTTGCTAATATTGAAAAATATAACCGGAATGCCTAAAAATATTGTTACTCCAATTAGCAAGAAGGCAACATAACCAACTATTGCCATTGTACCCTCACCTCTAACTGATTGTGGTGGAATAAATCCAAAAATTATTACAAAAAAGGAGGCTAGCCATGCCATTCCTGAAACTATCCACATACCAGTTTTTCCACCTGGTATTTTATAACTCCGTTTTACATCAGGCTGTGAATATCTTAATTTAATGGCAGCTGCAAACATAAATAGGTACATAATTAAGTATAGCTGTGCAGCAAGAGCACTCATCAGCCAAAATGCACTACTAACTGTTGGCATAAATAATACTGCAAAAGCTAATATTGTAGATGAAATACCTTGTACATACAGAATACCAACAGGCATATTTTGCTTATTTCTTTTTTGCCAAGTTTTTGGAAGGTACCCTTCTTTTGCAACTTCGAGTAAACCTGTTGACGGACCTACCATCCAGGTAACTGCCATTGTAAAAATACCATATGCCAAAAAGAAACTCAATATGGGTGTTGCCCAGGAAATATTAAATGTTTTAAAAAAATATTGAAATGCTTGCATAACACCGGCACTTAAACTAAGGTCTTTATCGGGTATTACTATTGCTATCGATAATGAAGCCGCCACTGATAATATTATGATGATGATTGCGGAAATCAATATCGCTTTTGGATAGTTTTTTTTAGGATTTTCCACTTCATTTATGTGTACGGCCGACATTTCCATACCAGCTATGGACATAAGCATGCCTGCTAATAACATTATTTGGTTTAAGTTGCCAAAGTCGGGGATAAATGCATCCATGGAAATATCGAATGATATTTGCTTGCCCATGGCAACATATACTATTCCCATAATTACTATGATAATACCTGGGATAATTGTGCCAGAAATTGCTCCAGAACTACTTAAAAATGCGGAGAGTTTCATTCCTTTAAAATTCAGGAATGTTGCTCCCCATAT
>JASFZK010000103.1:0-4264 GCA_045267845.1 Bacteroidota bacterium
AGCACTACATTTATATCTTTTAGTAGCTCATAATCAGTAGAGGCAAAACTAAAATATTCTTTAAAGTACGCACTTGGAATAACTTTTATTATTTCGGCATACTTATACTTATGTACATAATATTTGAGCACGGCTTCGTCATAGACAAAAGCGTCAAGTGAGTCGTTGTCAACAGCTCTTAATCCAGCCTCAACATTATTGAAATCTTTAAAATTAATCTTATACTGATCCAAAAACTCCGATGTGCCTGAGTTTGGCACACAACCTACACTTATTTTTCTGAGGTCATCAAAATTACTTATTTGTGACTTTAACTTATGTACGGTAAGACTTGACGATACACTCGCTGTTAAGCCCGAAATAACCACCACAGCTGTGAACATCCATATCATTGAAAGTATTCTCCCAGTTTGTGTTACGGGTGATTTATCACCATATCCAACTGTTGACATGGTTACTGCCGACCACCAAATTCCATCGCCAACTCCTTTCATTCCTTCTCTAAACTGCTCGGGGTTTCGTTTTCTTTCTGTTAGCCAAACAATAAATCCAAAAATAAGTATGATAAAGAAAAGTGAGCCAAATGCTTTTGCAAAACCAATTGAGAAAAAATCAGAAAAGAAAGCCATTAAATCATTACCTTTTTTGAGCCTTGTGGCAAAAGCCAAATTGGTGATATAGTACGGTTGTGTGAAACCAAAATTCCTTATTCTGGTCGCAGTAACCGTTAGGGGCGATATGGCAATATCTATCTCGCCGTTTTCAACTGCCAAAAGCAGGTCGTCTAGTTGATATTCCTTAGTTGTATAGGATATGTTTAATGAGTCGGCAATTTTTTCCCAAAGGTCGATACACACTCCCTCGTAATGTTCACTATCTTTAATAACGAAAGGTGCTTTTATCTCAAATCCAACCTTTAATTCTCGATTTTCAGAATTAGCATTTAATATTGGCAATAATAATAGTAGGACTATTATTTGGACAAGGTAGTTTTGAGTTTTCATTTCAAGAAGTTAATGATAATTTTTTACAAAGATATAATATCTGTTTAATGAGTTGGTTACAAATAATTAATTTCTTTATTTTGCGATATTTGCAAGCCAACCATTACTAGCGTCAGGGTAACTGTCAATATCTGGTATATAGGGTTTTATATCTAGTAATGGTGTTCCGTTAATCATATCTGCACCATAAAACTTTACAATCCTTCCTTTAACCGATATTAACTTTACAGTAGTAATTCCAATTCCTGACGGTCGTAAAGGGCTTCTTATTGCAAACACGCCATGAGGTTTATTATCTCTTTTTGGCCGTTGAATTAGCTCATAATCATTCGATTTGTGAAAATGAAAAACAAGTATAGCATGACTAAATGAATCTAAATCCAGCAATCCACTTTTGAACTTACTATTTAACTCTAAATAACTTTCTGAATCTTCTGAGTACCTTCCTTGTCTGGGTATTTTTTCTTTTACTGTAAATTTAGTGTGAATTATACCAATTGGGGTTATTGTTATATCTTCTATTTTCATAAGTTGATCATTTATTAAAAAGGTTAATAAAATTACTACTTTTACTCCACTAATCAATATACTGTGTTATGAAACGTTTAATTATTGCAACACTTAGTGGCTTATTATTTGGATTTGTTTGTTTTGGGTTTGCTTGTAGCGGATCTGGAGAAATAAATACCTGGCTAGGCATAACTATTATTTCGGGGCGTACATTAATGGGGTTTGGAATAGGCATTAGCCGTTTTCCAATTAAAAACTGGGCTATAAATGGCATTGTAATGGGATTTATTTTCAGTCTTCCGGCTGCTTTTGGTACAATGTTGGGTCCAGAAAATCCAGAGTTTAGTCCTCAAATGCTTATGATTTCTACCTTAGTAATGGGAGTAATTTACGGATTTTTGATTGAATTAATTACCACCGTATTTTTTAAGGCGAAAATATAATTACACCAAATTTTAAGAAGTGGAAGTTAATATTAATGTGATATTGATTTTCATAGATGGCTAATATTATAGCTGTTTAAAATTATTTTTTTATGTTTGTAGTAATATGTTTATGAGATGTGAAGAATCTCTCATTAATATTTTCCATTAATTATAATTAAAAAAATACTTTTATGAGTTTAACAAAAAAACTTTCGGCCGAATTTTTTGGTACATTTTGGCTTGTGTTTGGTGGTACAGGCAGTGCAGTTCTTGCTGCTGGAGATATTGGATATTTGGGTGTAGCTCTTGCATTTGGATTAACAGTACTAACTATGGTTTATGCAGTTGGTCCAATTTCGGGAGGGCATTTTAACCCTGCTGTATCATTTGGCTTATGGGCAGGTGGTAGATTTTCGGGCAAAGATTTATTACCATACATAATAGTCCAGGTGGTAGGAGCTATAGTTGCTTCTGGTGCTCTATATCTTATTGCCAGTGGTAACGTTGATTTTAATGTAAAAGATGGTTTTGCAGCCAATGGTTTTGGTGAGCATTCACCAGGTGGATATACTATGGTTGCTGCTTTAATTGTTGAGACCATATTAACCTTTATGTTCATTTTTATTATTATGGGAGCAACGGATAAGTTAGCCCCAATTGGTTTTGCAGGTCTTGCAATTGGCTTGGCATTGGTACTTATTCATTTGATAAGTATTCCGGTAACTAATACTTCAGTAAATCCAGCACGAAGCACTGGTCCTGCATTATTTGTTGGAGGTTGGGCATTAAGTCAGTTATGGCTTTTCTGGGTAAGTCCTATTGTTGGTGGAATACTTGGAGGATTTGCATATAAAACTTTGTTTGGTAAAAAAGAATAAAACTAAGCTAATCACAATAGTTAATTGGAGTTTGTATATTTAGTCATGTATAGTTTTTTTGACTTTATAGACAAACTCTAATTATACAAATTGTTCTAACATTTGTGCTATTTGGTTAGCCTGCATAACTCCTGATTGCCTAAAAACAATATTACCATTCTTAAACACCATCATAGTTGGTACACTTTGTATTTGATGCTTTTGTGCTATTGCAGGATTTTTGTCCACATCTATTTTAAGGATTCTTACTTTATCACCAAGTTGCTTTTTTACTTCCTTAAGTATTGGAGGCATCATCTTACAAGGCTGACACCATTCGGCAGCAAAATCAATTAATGTTGGAGTGTCAGATTTAATTATTTCGTTGAATTTACTCATTGTAGTATTTTTTTATTCGAGTTTTCAAATATCGTGCCTCATATAATAGTCTGACAAAAATTCATTTAAATTTTCAATTCGCGTAAATAAAGTTGAATGGTATTTTCAAGTCCAAGGTATAGAGAGTCACAAATTAATGCATGACCAATGGATACTTCATCTAGCCAATGGATGTTTTGTGCAAAAAAATTCAGGTTTACCAAGCTTAAATCATGCCCAGCATTTAGTCCAATTCCTAGCTCTTGAGCTAAAGTAGCAGCTTCAATAAATGGTTTAATTGCAGAGTCTTTATTTGAATCATATTCGGCAGCATAACTTTCTGTATATAATTCCACCCTGTCGGTTCCAATTATTGATGCACCCTCGATATGTTTCCTATTTGGATCAACGAATATGGATGTGCGAATTCCAGCAGCTTTAAATCTTTTGATTATATCTGTCAAAAAACTTTTATGTTTAATTGTATCCCACCCATGATCAGATGTTAACTGACCCGGGTCATCGGGTACTAATGTAACCTGATGTGGTTTGTTTGCGATTACCAAGTCCATAAATTCAGGAGTTGGATTACCTTCAATATTAAATTCAGTGGTAATAATAGGTTTGAGCAAACCAACGTCATTGTAAGTGATATGACGTTCATCAGGTCGTGGATGAACTGTAATTCCTTGTGCACCAAATGCCTCACAATCTCGGGCAACTTTTATCAAGTCTGGTTGATTTCCTCCACGTGCATTTCGTAGAGTTGCTATTTTATTAATA
Organism: Bacteroidota bacterium; assembly: GCA_045267845.1. GTDB lineage: Bacteria > Bacteroidota > Bacteroidia > Bacteroidales > F082. Next base: position 3,958 of record JASFZK010000103.1, read on the forward strand.
TTAACACTTAATCTAATCATTTCAGTAATTTTCCACAAAATTAATAAATTGCGAGTTAAAAATTGAAATTTGGAAAGTTTGTAAATGAAATGTTTTGAAACCTTGCGAGTCTTAAGATTTAAAAATTATTAAACTCTAAGAAGCTGTCAAAATTTCATTTTCAGAATTTGTTATGGTGTATTTTTTGTCAGATCTAGGCATTTTTGAGACGCATAGCCGTAGCTACGGGTCGATAAAATAACGATGAGATGGCAAAAAAGACACATTATAAAACTGATGGATGAATTTTAGATAGCTTCTAAATAAA
>JASFZK010000104.1:0-8096 GCA_045267845.1 Bacteroidota bacterium
AACTACAGAATAACCACCAGTAACTGGCTCTTATTTCCACTTTGGGCATAGTATTCTTGCTTACTAAGTGTTTGTGAAATAAATAGATAGACGTTTTGGGTTTCTGTTGTCATTTTATTTATGGTTATTATACTTTTTGCTAAACTACATAATGTTTTTTGATACAAAAAAATTATTTAACATTTATCATATCACCAGGAGATATGATTTTCGAAATGTTCAAAGTGCTAACATGGGTATAAATCTCTGTCGTTTTACTACTGTTATGCCCTAATAATTCTTGTATATAACGTAAATCAGTTCCATTCTCTAGCAAATGGGTTGCAAATGAATGCCTTAAAGTATGTATAGAACCTGACGTGGAAACACCTGCCTTACTTTTTGCTCGATGTAATATTTTACGCAAACTGGTGCTTGAATATTTACCACCATATTGTCCTTCAAATAAATACTTCTCTGGTTTATACTTATTAAGATATTCTAAAATCATAGTAATAGCTGAGCCTCCCAATATCGAATATCGGTCTTTCCTACCCTTACCACCTTTAATAAATATCATTTTACGGTCTATTAATACATCTTCTTTCCCCATATTGATTAATTCACTTATCCTTAACCCAGAGGAATAGATAAGGAAAATCATTGTTCTATGCTTGATATTAGTAATTGATGTAATTATTCGCTTTATTTCATCCTGACTATAAATTGTAGGCAAGTTTTTATTCTTCATAGGCCTGCTTACATCATCTAATTTTAAAGTTTGTTTGCTAATAACCTTGTAGTAAAGTTTAATGGCATTTACTGACTGGTTAATTAATGATGCTGATGGAGCACTTTTTTGCATCCAAACTTTATGATATGTATCTATTTCTTCTACACCAAAATCATTTATTTTTGATAAACTGTGCCCTTTAAAAGTATTTAGAAATCGTAATACCATATTATGATAAGTATTAAATGTACTTTCACTATAGTTATGCAATTGCATATATTCCAAAAACTTCATCTCGCAACTCTTAAAATACCTGTCCTTTTTATAGCTTTGTTCTAACAACATACGCCTAAGTGTTAAATCACTTATTTTCAATTCTGAATTAATTTTAATAGAATAATTAGGTATCAAGTATTCAATTACTTGCTTCAATTGATAGGCAGATGCTATAAGCCACCATATTCCCATTTCTTTGTCTCGTTCCAGTATCTTTGATTTTCCTATTTCTATATATTGACCTTTGGTGAAAATGTGTCTAAATCCTATAAGTTTTTTTCCTTCTTTTTCATATGGAAACAGATTTATAGCTTGTAATTTCCTTCGTTTTTCAAGTGTATGAGTCCCGTAGTATTGTAAACCAATATTATTCTCATTAATTTTTGGCTGTAGCCAAGGCTTCCAATTCAAATGCTTTATACTAACATTAGCTATATCAGAAAATAATTCTTTTACGAGACCAATGTTTTTCTCGCTACCAACAACATAGTATGCATTAAATATTACACTAAAACGTATCCAATCATTATTCTTAATACGCCTTAGAATAATATCGTTGGACTGATAATACAGTTTAATATACGGTTTGCCTTTATATTCTATCCTATTTAAAAAGATTGTTACGGAATTTCTTAAAGTTTTCATATGCTCTATTTTTCACAAACCTAACCTATGAATTCTATATAGCCGTGTTATTAAACGTGTATATCCGTTTATATAAGTATAATAACACGGGTAAATTTGTATATTTGTTGTTTGCTAAAATTTAATACCCAGAAAAACAATAGCTATGGCAACAGTATGTATTACTTGTGGAGAGGCAATAGTTGGTAGGTCGGATAAAAGATTCTGTTCTGATCAGTGTCGATATGGATATAATAATAGAATAAAACGAAGTAATGAAAAACTAATACTTGATATCAATAAAGTTTTGCGAAAGAACAGAAAGATACTAAAACAATTTAACCCCGAAGGTAAGACTACTGTCAGAACTGAATACCTTATTAAAATGGGATTTGATTTTAGATATTTCACTCACACTTTTACAACTAAGAACAATAATGAATACCATTTCTGTTATGAGTTTGGATACTTTAAGATTGATAGTATCAAAACATTAATTGTTAATTGGCAACCTTATATGGATTAGTTTGTTTTAAAACATTATACAACTTCGCCATCTCAGTCCCATTAATAGGACTGTTCAGTAGCCAAATATGATGTAGCAAATCAATAATTAGTTTATGGTGTTAGATAAATTGTAAATAGTAGACAACTTGAGTGTTTATAGACTTTATACTGTACATATTTTTTTGCTTGTAATTAAATACAAAACTGGAAATAATTATTACAAAAAGAAAATTTATAATCATAAATTTTATTATAAATGCTAGTTTTTATTGGCTCTAAATTGGAATGTTAGCATATTAACCGTTAAAAGACCATGGTTCTGTATTTATAAACTGTTCACGTATTGAGTAGAAATTGTGGATTCACCAAATCTGTTCAAGAAAACAAAATTGTCAATGTTGACAAAATTAGAACCAATACTGATTCTCTCAATAATCTCAATAAGGCGAGGGTTCATTTTTATTCTTCTGAATTTACCAGTTTTCTTTTCGTGAACTTCTATTAATTCTTTATCAAGTATATCATTCCATCTTAAATTGAGAATATCGCTAATGCGGAGACCAGTATAACTTCCTATTGCTAGGAGTAGGGCGAATTTGGAATCACCATCTCTTTCCAGTTTTAGTATTAAGTTTTGTAGTTTGTCCCATTCGATGTAGTCTGCGGTTGTTTTTTGTCCTGAAAGTGCCATTTGACGCTGGTTTTAAAAGTATTTGGCTATGGTACGGAGGATATGTTTCAAAAACAAGGCCGATCAAATAAAAGTGAAACTTATTTTTGATGTAAATTGGCGAGGTGGGTGTAAGGCGTTGAGGTGTAGTATTATATGATTTTTTCTATGTTTCACTTATGTAAAAAGTGAAACATAGATTATTATTTTCTCTATATTTGTTTTGTCAAAGGGCATGTCTGTGACAGAAGAAAAGTAAACAACCGCAAATAGGACACTACGAACTAAAAAAATGGGACTTAGAGATGTAAATATAGAACTGAAAAAAATGGACAAATCCGAAATTTTGAAATTGATTTCGGAAATGTATAAAAAGATGCCAAGTGTAAAAGAATATTTAGACGTATATGCAACTGGAAATATTAAAGAACTTACAGAAAAATACAAATTGAAAATCGAAAAATGTATTTATCCATATGGTAATGAAATGATATTGCGTGACAATGAAGCCAGAAAGCTGATTAGTACTATCCGAAAAATGAAAATTGTAGATTTAAATATTGAACTGGAATTGCATTATGTGAAATGTTGTTTAGAAATCATTAGAGATTTCGGATATTGGGACGAGGTTTATTATAACAATATTGAAAAAATGTATTATAGTGCATTAAATGGTATTGCTGAAATTGGAAAAGAAAAAATATATGAAAAGCAATTGATCACAATTTGTGATGATGCCTCAGAATATGGTCTTGAATTAGAAAATTGATATTATAAAAAATCAATAGCTCAACAGCATATCATAGCCCATAGCTGATTTTGTGATATTTTAATATACATATTTCAGACTGTGCCATACACCGAATTAAAATAAAATTAAATATCAAATCTGATTATATTTCAAAAATGTCAATATTGACAAATTAATATTCACCTACTTTGCAACTAGTCAAAAAACAGTGAAAGGTTCCAATATCTTTACAAGGTTGGTTTATATACTTTTCAGCCCCTTATAAAATGCAAAAAGGGCACTCCAGAAGGGCACTCCAGACAAAAAAAAGGCTTCACATTTCTGTAAAGCCTTGATTATTAAGTGGAGAATATCGGAATCGAACCGATGACCTCTTGACTGCCAGTCAAACGCTCTAGCCAACTGAGCTAATCCCCCGTACACCATAGCACTGGTGAGCTCGATTTTATGAGGTCGTAAATGACTTTCATTTTATTCGAGCGGCAAACTTACTAAAAATGATAATAAAGTATACATAAATATAAATTTACTTTAAATAAATATTACCTTAGCAACCTCGAAAATTAATCTAATTACTTTTTTTCTCGTTTAACCTAATACAGATTATGCATTTAATCAAACTTATTTCCCTTATCATTGTTGTTGTATTATTGTCGTTTTGCAGTGATTCTTCAATTGGTACTAACCAATCGCCAAATGCTGTTTTTTCGGTGGCACCTTCAACCGGAGATACTTCAACAGTTTTTTATTTTGATGCTAGTTTAAGTAGCGACCCTGAAGATCCAAAAACACTATTATATTTTAAATGGGATTTTGAGGGTAATCGTGTTTGGACAGAGGCTGTTGATGATGCCGAAGCCAATTATAAATATACTAAATCAGGCAATTATACTGTATCTCTGAAGGTGATTGATACAGATGGCTGGTCAAGTGAAACAACTAAATCAATTATAGTTAAGGATACACTATAAATATATTTAATGAAGCGCCTTTTTGTTGCCATTAAACTAACTCCTGATGATAATACATTAAGTGTTTACAATTCATTACGGAAAGCTTTTTCTTCTGATACAATGAGGTGGGTTGAGCCTAGTATGTTGCATCTAACGTTTAAATTTATTGGTAATACACACGATAGTAAAATACCTGAAATTATAGAAGTAATTAAAAAAACAGTTGGCTCTATTGGAAAAATTGATTTTGAGTTGAATAAGGTTGGCGTGTTTGGAAGTAATTACAATCCAAGAGTTATTTGGTTTGGAGTTTCCGAGAACAATAAACTGCAGGCCCTTGGTTTAGAGTTGATTAATAATTTTGACCTTGCGGGGTTTTCCAAAGACCGTCAGAATTTTGTGCCGCATTTTACAATTGCCAGGATAACAAAAGTTTTTGATAAGCAGTCTTTTAATCATCAAATTGATAAAGTAAAAAGCTCATTTCTTCAGCGAGCTAGGGTTGATAGAATTATTTTATTCGAAAGTATTCTGTCACAAAAGTCACCCACATACAATGAAATTTACAGTATAACGTTAAAAGACTAATGGTAAATGTGTATTGTTCTATAACACAGTGTTTTATTTAATAAAGTAATCTAAATACAACAAAAGCATAACTATTTGAGTTATTACTTAGGTTTTTTATATTTTAGCCATTCATACTTTTTGAACTTGAAACGAAGTTATTTATACATATTATTGGTTCTCATACTTTGGCCATTTAGCTTGTCATATGGTCAGCAGGCACCTGTGTTTACGCAGTACAGAGAAGCACAAATGTTTTACAATCCAGCATTTGCTGGAATGAGAGAAGGAATTTGTGTAAATGGGTTAATGCGACAACAGTGGGCTGGTTTTAAAGATTATTATAATGGAGAGAGCGCAGCTCCCGAGGATTATCTAATTACAATAGATTCACCAATTAAGTTATTACACGGCGGAATTGGCGCTGCAATTATTCAAGATAAGGCAACTTATTATTGGACAGATATTAGTTTGTTATTATCATATTCATTCCACACTGAACTCTCAATTGGTTCATTGGGAATAGGTATTGGTGCCGAGTTAACAAATCTTACAATCGATGGATCAAAATTTAGAATGGTTGATGAAGGTGATGATATTCTTTTAAAGTCATCACAAGGAGATATGCGGTTTGATGCTAATCTTGGTATATATTTTAAGTCAATCGATAATTATTACATAGGCCTTTCAATTACAAATTTACTTAAATCTACATTTATAAAGCTCGACCCTTCTGGTAACGGTGATATTTCAACTGATCGTACTATACATTTAATTGGAGGGTATAATTATATACTTCCAAGTGACCCACGATTTGAGATAGAACCATCAATTTTTATTCAGAGCAATTTCATATCAACACAATATAACTTAACAGCAACCGTTAACTACAATAGTCGTTTTCTGGTTGGATTGAACTATCGTTTGCAGGAATCAGTAGGTGCAATGATAGGTATGAGATACAAGGATTTTAGAATTGGCTATGCATATGATTTGAATATTAAGGGGTTAGCAGTCCCTGGTAGTCATGAAATAAGTCTTAATTATTGTTTTAAAATTAAGGGTGATCGTTCAAAAACAAGTTATAAAAACACAAGATACTTGTAGATAGTTTAGATTGAAAAAAAATAACATGTAAGTTTGTGTATTTGTAATATAGTTTTTATATTTTTGGGCGCTCTATAAATAATAGGAAAAAGGATTAAATCGCAATAAACAAAATTTTAATGATGAAAAGATTGTTATTATACACTTTGGTTGTAGCTTTTCTTGCAAGTTGTAGTAACTCTGGTAACGGAGAACTAGTAGGGACTAGGAAGAAATCTAAACCATTTTATCAGCCAGACCCATATGGGATGGTATTCGTACCAATGGGTAGTTATACAATGGGAGCTGGTGATGAAGATCTTACACACAGTAACCTTATTCAACCAAAAACGATTTCAGTTTCTGCATTTTTTATGGATGAAACAGAAATTACGAATGATAAATACAGACAATTTGTATACTGGGTTCGAGATTCAATCGCACGTACCATATTAGGTGATGTAAATCCTGAGGAGTATCTAATAGAGGAAAATCCTAAAACAGGTGAAGTTTACGACCCTCCATATCTTAATTGGAAGACAGATATAGATTGGAATAGTGAAGATCAGGATGTAAGAGATGCCATTGAAGAAATGTATCTTCCTGAACATGAACGATTTTTCCGTCGTAAAGAAATTGATACTCGTAAGTTAATGTATGAGTACTATTGGGTTGATTTACACGCTGCTGCGAAAAAAGATTTTTCGGAAGATGCTGACTACAGAAATGCTGGTTTAGCAAACAGACCTCAGGGTCTACGCGACCGTTCAGTTTATGTTCGTAAAGAAACAATAGCAGTTTATCCAGATACCCTTGCTTGGATACATGATTATACATATTCATTTAATGATCCTTTAACTCAAAAGTATTTTTGGCATCCAGCATACGACAACTACCCTGTTGTTGGTATTAACTGGAAGCAAGCTCGTGCTTTTAGCGTATGGAGAACTGAATTCCTCAATGCTCATCTTAGAAGTCAAAAAGGTGGTGTTGATCTGGCTGAGTTTAGGTTACCAACTGAAGCTGAGTGGGAATGGGCATCACGCGGTGGTTATTCACTAAACCCATATCCATGGGGCGGTCCTTATACAAGAAATGAAAAAGGATGTTTTCTTGCAAACTTTAAACCACTTAGAGGTAATTATATAGCCGATGGTGGAATTCGTACAGTAATTGCAGCTCATTATCCTCCAAATGATTGGGGATTATATGACATGTCAGGTAACGTTGCTGAATGGACAAATAGTGCATTTGATCCTGCATCATATAATTTTACTTGGGATATGAACCCAAATTATACATATAATGCAAAGGAAGATGATCCTCCAGTTATGAAAAGAAAAGTAATTCGTGGTGGTTCATGGAAAGATATTGCATATTACCTGCAAGTAACAACAAGAGCTTACGAATATCAAGATACTTCAAAATGTTATATTGGATTTAGATGTGTTCAACCATATCTTGGTCGTAACAAAGGTGATAATCCAAACAAAGCATCTAGAATTTACAATTAATATTGAATATAATAGAGAGTTTTCCACAAAATATTTATTTAACCAAAATCTAATCTTTAAACACACACATTATGGGCTTATTTAGTTTTACCGCAACACGGGCGTACAAAAATTTCATGGCAAAAGTATACGGAATTGGAGCAGCAGTTGTACTTATTGGTGCTTTATTTAAAATTAACCATTATCCTTACGCTGATATTATGTTAATTGTTGGTTTGGGTACTGAGGCTCTTATATTCTTGTTTTCTGCTTTTGAACCTCCCCACGAAGATCCAAAATGGAGTCTTGTATACCCAGAACTAGAAATGAGTAAAGGTAAAGGTGGCCTTAAGCCTCGCCAGTCTCCAACTGAGAGATTAGACGAGATGCTTGAGAAAGCTCAAATAGATGAAGCTACAATTGAAAGATTGGGAACGGGTATGGAGAAACTTTCTGA
>JASFZK010000105.1:0-17129 GCA_045267845.1 Bacteroidota bacterium
ATACAATTTAACGGGGGTACTCGTTATAGTCAAAAGCTAGTAGGGAGTGTACCTCCAGGAGAAACATTTGTAATGTCGGCATATTCAAATGAATTTAGCGGATATTATGGCTTTGCAGCTGACCAGTATAATGGAATAACTAGTGGTAATGGTAATGATGGCTATTTTTTATACTTCGGAGGCGATTATACTACCGGTGTTTTAATTGATGCCTTTGGCGTAATTGGAGAGGATGGGATCGGAAAGTCTTGGAATTATTATCAAACAAAAGCGGTTCGGCTTCGTTCCGTAACTTCTCCAAGTTCAATATGGGATGAATCAGAATGGGATATTCCAACAGAAGCTTCTTATGAAGATATGACACCCTCGGAACACAATGAAAATGTAAGTTGGCAAGTTAATGCCGGAAATAATAATTGGAATTATAAAAGTACAGGAAACTGGAGTGGAACACATGGATATATTCCAGATGCATCGTTTAATGTTACAATTCCTACATCAAATAACTACTATCCTTCAATTAACGGACAAGCTGCGTGTAATACTTTAACAATTAATACTAATGCAGTACTTACTATTTCAACTGATAAATCATTAACCATATATGGTCAACAACCATAAAATGATATATATTTTTAAAATCAAAAGGTAGGATTTTTGGTTTAGCTCTATATTAAATTTAATAAGAGCAATATCTGCCTGATTTTCACAATCCGTGGAATGAAGGCAGATTTTTTTATTCCTATAATCTATTTTCCAATAAGAAACTTCTTTGTTGTTTATGGAATTATTTTTTCGTGATTGTATCTTGAGAAAACCCAGTAGATCTCAAAATAGCAATAAAATCACGCAAGGAAAAGGAATTTCTAGTTTTAGACTGCCAACTTCAAATCACAAAATTTGCTGCCAAAAAAAACCATAACGAAAGCAATGGGAATGATTACACAATAATTAGTAAATTTGAAATATATTCAAAACATTAAAGACTCGGCATAATTGAATTGTTAGGTATAAGTTGTAATCAGATAAAAACGCTAATATGAGAAAGTACACTATGGTTATGGTAATTATTGCTGTTTTTATAAGTTGTACTAAAACCAGTAGTGATTTTATTAAATATACTTTTACCTATCAATCTGACACAGCAAATAAGGTTTTCATAGCTGGAAGTTTTAATAATTGGTCTGCTACAGCAAATCCATTAACTAACAACGGTAGCGGTGATTGGAAATTAGAAATCGAATTACAACCCAATTATTATCAATACAAATTTGTTGTTGATGGAAGCTGGATTCCTGACCCTAGAAATGATTGGAAGATAAATGATGGAGGCGATAATTTCAACTCCATTGTTAAAGTTGGAGATCCAGCCACTCCACAACGTAAGTTAAGTGATCGTCCCTTTCCAAAAAACCAATTGCCCGAACCGGTTTTGGAAACCGAGCCTCAATTAGTTGACATGTATTATGCAGCATGGCAAATGGCTTGGAATAAAATACAACAAGGCACTCCTAAAAACGGATTTGAACCTTATTATATGGACGAAGGTTTTAACGAATTAATTTACCAGTGGGACATATGTTTTATAACAAGTTTTGCAATTTATGGTCGCAATGTATTTCCGGTAATGCCCTCACTTGATAATTTTTATAAAAAACAACGTGCTGATGGATACATTCAGCGTGTTTATTGGGAAACAAATGGCCAAATTGCAAACGAACCTACAACAGATGAACCCATGGTGAATCCGCCACTTTTTGCATGGATAGAGTGGCGATACTATCAAATATCTGGAGACACATCACGTTTTCAACATGTTTTACAAGTATTAATAAAATATTACGAGTGGACAGAGAAAAATTGCAGAACTGCAAAAGGAAAAGGTTTGTTTTATATAACTAGTTTAGGGAGTGGCATGGACAATACTCCTAGAAATAATGTTGGAAAAGGCGCTTGGATAGATTACTCTTCACAACAAGCACTGGCGGCATTGTACATATCTAAAATTGCCAAGGTTCAAAATGATATCAATACTCAAGAACTATATTCTGAAAAATACTCTGAAATAAAAACTAAAATTAACACTTTGCTATGGAATGATAGTACACACTTTTATTATGACTTTACAGAAAATGAAGTGTTAAATTCAACTATGCACATTGGGGCATTTTGGACTTTAATATCAGAGGTATGTACCAGCGATAACCTTCCATACATTACTTCACACCTTCAGAATCCAGAAGAATTTTGGAGACCTCATTTAATTCCTACACTGGCTGCCAATCAGCCCGAATTTGATGAAAAAGGTCACTATTGGCTTGGCAGTGTATGGGCACCAACAAACTACATGGTAATAAAAGGCCTGATGGTTAATAACGAATTGGCTTTAGCTGACAGTATTGCATTTAATCATTTAAATCACATATCAGATATTTATTTAAACTTCAAACCAGAAATTGATAAAATTGCATTTGATGAGCGGTTTAACGATAATTACAGTACACTTTGGGAATGCTATTCTTCGGAGTTAAACGAGCCTGCAACACGATGGGATAATACATTTTATTCGCGTCAGGATTTTGTTGGGTGGACCGGATTGGCACCAATTTCTTTATTAATTGAAAATGTACTTGGTTTTGATATTGTGGGTAAGGACAATTTAATCAATTGGAATATCAAACGAACAGATAAGCATGGAATCAAAAACATACTGCTTGGTAATCAAAAAGTAACGCTTATCTTTGAAATAATTGATAACAATCCAATAATAATTGTAAAATGTGAAGAACCTTTTAGCTTAAATATTACATTTAAGGGTGCTGAATATTTTTACAGTATTTCTAAAACAGAAACTAAGATAATTAATCTATGATAAAAAATATCGATAACGAAAAAATGCGTAAACGACTTCTTATTTTAGGAATAACTGTATCAATCCTTATGCTTTGGAATGGTGTATGTGATTATATTTATTCATATTCTTCCCTTTTAAGTGGATCAGAATACTCTTCATCAGCTGTTTACAAAATTATCCTTTCCGCCAACGGTCGACCTCACTGGATGGTAATGCTTGCTCAAACTGCGGGTTGGCTTTATCCAATATATGCCCTAACTTACTATCATTGGTGGATAGGTATGCGTAGAGCTGGATTTTGGCTTGCTCGTGTTCCTCTCGTATTACTTGCATATGCTATACTGATGATTGGAGGCATGCAACATGCCGGATTTGCATTTTTAAGTGTCCTGGAACAAGCTAAAGAAGTGGTTGGATGTACTGATATGAAATTCTTTTCTTTGGCCAACAGCTATATCATCGATCATTTTATATTTGGAGATCTTACAGCACTAATTACTTTCTATATTGGAGCAATATGGCATGCAATTGGAATTTTAAGTGGAAAAACAATGTATCCGCGCTGGTTTTTGATTGTATCTCCACTTGGCGTACTAACTACCACTATGGTACTTGGTGCATTTCTTCCTGCACCGTTTGCAGGATTTGTGCTTGCACTATTCGGCACTTGGTTTATGTTAATTCCTAATATTGCCAGTACAATCTGGCTGTGGAAAAATTATGATTATTAACAGATATGGCTCTGTTTTTGAAAAAATTCGATGCCATAGATACAAGTAAAGTAAGTTCAATTGCGATTCATGTTTGGTTTTTACATACAAAACATTTGTAGTATATGAACTAAAATGGGTTAAAACATAATCTCAAATATAATATCTTTATACTATATCTTCTTGCATTTCATAGTCTTATACTATAAATAGATAGCGTTTCTATTTTATATGTTGCAACATACATTGTTTTAACGTATATTTGCCGCATAAACATATTACTAATTATTAAATTTTATAAAAATGAAAAAAATATCTCTAATTATTGGAATTTTATTCCTGACTACATTATCGATAAAAGCACAAGAAACAAAATGGACTTTTGATAAAGCTCATTCTAAAATTCAATTTGATGTTGCCCATATGGTAATCTCTGAGACCACGGGTCAGTTTCAGGATTATGAAGGAACAGTTTTATCAGATAAGCCTGATTTTTCGGATGCTAAAATTAATTTTTCAATTGAAGTAGAAAGTATTGATACTGATGATGCCGACCGAGATGAACATTTATTATCACCTGACTTTTTTGATGCGGAAAAATATCAGAAAATTACTTTCAAAAGCACATCCATGAAAAATATTGGTGAAAATGTATACGAATTAACAGGAGACCTTACAATGCATGGTATCACAAAAACCATAAGTTTAGAAGCGAAATATGGTGGCACAATAAATGACCCGTGGGGTAATACAAAAGCTGGGTTTAAGATAACAGGCATAATTAACCGTACTGATTTTGGACTGAAATACAACTCTGTTATGGATACTGGTGGGCTTATGATTGGCGAAGAAATTACAATCACATGTAAAATTGAATTATTAAAAACTAAATAATATCTAATACCAAATAAATATCAGAAAGCGCTTTATAAATCAATAGATTTTTTGTTTTAGCGAATTTGAAAAGTATTTGCATATCCATTGATACGGAAATATTTTTCAAAGAAAATTAAACTAAAAAGGTAAAGATTTAACAGTACATTTTGATATTTATTTGATATAACTAAAACTAAGATCATGAAAGAACCGAAAATTGCTCAAAAATCACCTTACGTACTTGATGCAAAACCTGGCAAGTACTATTGGTGCACATGTGGACTAAGCAGCAATCAGCCCTTTTGCAATGGCTCACACAAGGGAACCGAATTTGTTCCTAAACAAGTAGAAATAACCGAAAACAAAAAAGTAGCATGGTGTGGTTGTAAAAATTCAGCCAATGGTGCTTTTTGCGATGGAGCTCACGCTAGTTTATAATTACTTTAGTATGTGGAACACCCGTTATGCTCAAAAAGAATATGTGTATGGTAAACAACCAAATACATTCTTTAAAGAGCAGCTTTCTAAACTTCAGTCTGGTAAAATTTTACTACCAGCTGAAGGTGAAGGAAGAAATGCAGTTTATGCAGCAAAAAATGCTTGGGACGTAACTGCTTTCGATGGCAGTTCGGAAGCAAAAAAGAAAGCCGAGAAATTTGCCCTTGAGAACAATGTGATAATCAATTACGAGATTATTTCTTTTGAAGATGCAAATTATAAGGAGTCAACGTTTGATTTAATTGCTCTTATATTTGCTCATACAACAAACCGAAGAGTCAATCATCAAAAATTAATTCAATTTTTAAAACCCGGAGGCATACTTATACTTGAAGGCTTTTCTAAAAATCAAATTAATAACGATTCAGGTGGCCCGAGAAAACCAGAAATGTTATTTTCCAGGGCAGAACTGGAAACAGATTTTTTTCACCTTTCGGCAAAAGAAATATGGGAGGAAGAAATCATATTGAATGAGGGTAACCTTCACTCAGGAAAATCATCTGTAATGCGATTAATTGGAAGAAAATAGACAAGCCATTTAAATTAATGAAATAAAGCAACACCAATAATGAAAATTGAAGATGAAATAAAGGGTAGGTTCCGAAATGAATTCCAAAAAGGATATATCAATTTAGTTTATACAGAGAAACAATTAAGCTATCAGTTTTTGCAGTTTTTAAAAACTCATGGATTGTCGGAACCTCAATACAATATACTGAGGGTTATTCGTGGTGCACGTACTGTAAATCATGTTTCAATTGGATATTTAAAAGAACGGATGTTGGATAAAAACTCCGATGTGAGCAGAATTATTGACAAGCTTTTTGATAAAAAATATGTTACCCGAAAGGAAAATTCAATTGATCGTAGGCAAAAAGAAATTTCAATATCAACAAAAGGGTTGGCTTTATTATCTGAATTGGATAGCTGTGAAAAAAAAGCAGATTCAATGTTGAAAAATCTCACACTTGAAGAAGTAACTGAACTTAACAGATTGTTGGACAAAGCAAGAGGATAACATAACAGTAACGCATTCCTACTAGTCAAGCTAGTTAATATCTATCGTCTTATTAACTGTCTTTTACCGTATATAAAGTTTGTGTAGGGAAGGCAAACTCAAGCTTTTTGTCATTAAATTGTTTTAATATTTCCAAATTTACTTTAGTCTTCGTACCAAAAACATCTGACCCCTTTTTGATGAAATAAATATATCTGATATTTAACGAAAAATCGCCAAAAGCAGTAAAAGCAGTTACAGTTCGGCTTTCATCAAGAGCACTGTTTTCTACACTAATATTTTGCAACAGGTCCATTGCAAGTTGCATATTTTCAGGTTTTGTATCATATGTAAGTCCTAGATCAAGCGTTATCTTACGAGCAGTTTCGGCTGTAACATTAATAACCGAATCATTTGCAATAGACCCATTTGGCAGAGTAACCATCCGCCCATCAAGCGTTTGAATTCGAGTACTTCTTATCCCAACTTCCTTAACAATGCCATCATAACCTTGTACAATAATTCTATCATTAATTGTAAATGGCTTATCAGTAAACAAAACAACCCCGCCAAATAAGTGTGATACCGAATCTTTAGCAGCTAGTGCAAATGCAAAACTACCAATTCCCAGTCCGGCTATTAATGCAGTTACATCATAACCAGCATTATCAAGCCCAATAATAAAAGCCATCACCCATATTGATATTGATATTGACTTTTGAGCAATTGGTAATAATTGGTCATCAAGATCTGTTTCTGTTTTTTCAACAACAGGCACTAAATATTCATCAACTAATGCGTTAAGCAATCGCACAATTACCCATGCTATGTTAAATGTAATTACAAAATAAAAAGCATGGCCCACTACTCCTTCAACCCACTCTGATAAAGTTAGTATTTTCAATCCGTACCAAATACCAATAATTATTATGGCAAAAACTAGTGGCTCTTCCAGTTTATCAATAATGATATCGTCGAGCTTACTTTTTGTACGTTTAGTAAATTGCTTTACAATTTTTGAAATTAAATAATAAACAATTTTCGATAAAAGAATGGACGCAATAAAAATAACAAATGCAATTGCCCAGCTGCCAGCAGTGTTTCCGTAGTATGTTTTGTCAAAAAAATCGTACATAAGCCTATTTTTTTAGATTAATCTACAAAGCTATGAAATATTGTAGAATACAATTTTTATTATCTTTACATTTTCACAAAAAATATCAAATATGAAAACAAATTCTTATTCAATTAACTGGTGGGTATTAGCATTTAATGGTATAATAGCCCTTCTTTTTGGTTTGATGGCAATTTTTTCACCCATTGACACTCTTAAAATTATTGTTACATATTTTGGTATTGTTATGATAATTGTTGGAGTTGCAATGCTTTTTGGGGTTTATTCGAGTATGAAAAACGGGCTCAATTATGGAACCGACTTAATTAGTACCATTATTACCATTGGGCTAGGTGTAGTATTGGCTTTTTTTACAGAAAAGTCACTCGAAATTTTTGTAATTGTTGTAGGAGTTTGGGCAATTATGCTGGGTATTGGTCAATTGATTATTATGGCTAGCCTTCAAACAAAAGGAGATAAAAGGTTTTTACTTTTTAGTGGTCTATTTACAATTGTATTTGGATTATTACTCTTTTTTAATCCCTTTGCTTCAGCTTCAATTTTTGTGATTTTAATTGGAGTAATGGCAACAATTATTGGAATTGTGCTTATCTCTTTTGCCTTTAAACTTAAAAATTTAAAGTAAAGTACATCAAACTTCTTACCAGATTCGATGAACTATTAATCGACTATTTAAATTTGATATCTAGAATTCTTAACTGAAGTGTGGTATTACCTAACCAGGTATTTTCATCTATGTGATAACATATCTCGAAAGGATTTCCCTCCTCCACTTTACTAAGAAGATGTCCCATATTAAATGCAATTGCAGGTACAGGATTTCCTGTTCTATCAGGATGTACAACCGAAAATTTTAGATGCTTAGTTTCTTTCTGCCCCACTAGCTTTGCATAACCAGTATCGATTACATTTTTTGTTATAAAAACCGGCGACATATTCTCAGGACCGAAAGGGGCAAATTGTTTTAAAATCCGATAGAATTTAAAATTAATATCACTAATAAATAGCTCAGCATCAATTTCAATTACAGGCACCAACATATCATCTGTAATATTTTCATTTGCATATTTATGAAACGCTTGTACAAAAGCATCAAAATTTTCGGGTTTTAAAGCAAGACCTGCTGCATATTTATGCCCACCAAAATTCTCAAGTAAATGACTTGCCGAGTCGATGGCATTATACACGTCAAAGTTTTTAACCGACCTTGCCGATCCTGTTATTAATCCATCAGCTTTTGTAAGTACAATGGTTGGCCTATAATAATTATCAATTAACCTTGATGCAACAATTCCCACAACACCCTTATGCCAATCTTCGCTATATACTACAGTGGCTTTTTTGTCATGAATATTGACATCATCCTTAAGCATCTGCAATGCCTCTTTGGTAATATTGCTGTCAAGTTCGCGTCTTGTTGTATTTAGTTTATCTATTTCTTTGCCAAGTTTTGAAGCATATTCGTAGTTATTACTAATTAATAATTTTACTGAATTTATTGCACTATCTATTCTTCCGGCTGCATTAATACGTGGCCCCAGCATAAAAACCAAATCACTAACTGTTATTCTCTTTTTGAAATAATGTTCACCTCCCAGAGTGGTCTTTTTTTCAACTCCAGCAGATTTTAGTAGGCACTTTACGCCAACACGAGGCGTTTTATTTAGGTTGATAAGCCCGAAATATGTAAGCACTCTATTTTCATTAACCATTGGCACAACATCGGCAGCAATACTAATTGCAACTAAATCGAGACAAGTATATATTTTTTCGAGGGGAGTGTTTGAATTAATACAAAGTGCTTGTATAAGCTTAAACCCAACCCCGGCTCCTGATAATTCTTTAAATGGATAGTTGCAATCTTCCTGCTTGGGATCAAGAACTGCAACTGCATCAGGTACTGTGTCACCGGGGCGATGATGATCACCAATAATAATATCAAGACCCTTTTCTTTGGCATATTCTACCTTTTCAACTGCTTTAATTCCACAATCAAGAGCAATTAATAATTTGTAGCCATTTTCAACTGCAAAATCAATCCCTTTGTATGATATACCATACCCTTCGGAATACCTATCAGGTATATAAAAATCAACTTTTTTACTATATGATGCCAAAAAAGAATAAACAATACTTACTGCTGTTGTACCATCAACATCATAATCACCATAAACCATGATTTTTTCACCATGTTTTTTTGCATAATCTACCCGGTTAACGGCTTTGTCCATATCCTTCATTAGAAATGGATCAATTAAATCAGTAAGTTCTGGTCGGAAAAAAGAACGAGCTTCCTCAAAAGTGCTAATCCCTCGATGAATTAACAACTCGGTAAGTGTACCATTTATGTTAAGCTGTTTTGATAGCTGCTCAACAAGCTCCGTATCAGGCTTTTTTTTAAGCACCCATCTGTGTTCCATATGTATTTCTTTAGTGCGTAAAGATAGCCAAATATCAAAGGCTTATATTTAAATAAATAATTTTCATTGATAATATCCCATTTCTATGAAGTGGATATTATTCCAGTTTACAATTTCCTTAATTTTAAATTAATGCTAATAAATACCTAATTAAGTTATTTTATATTATAAAGAGACAAAATAAAATGGTTGATTTTTATTGAACTATTATCTAAAAATTAGATCTCATTGCCTCTACCGGATTTAACCTTGAAGCCGACCATGCAGGAATAAATCCCGAAATAAGTCCGATTAATGCCGAAACTATAACCCCTAATGAGATGTTATTTGCCGTTAATATTAAATCAAAGCTGAACATTGAACTAATAATAAATGTTAGTAAATATACTATTATCAAGCCAACAATACCTCCTATAATTGAAAGGAAAACAGCTTCAAATAAAAACTGTAGTAGGATAAAGTAATTTTTAGCTCCCAATGATTTTTGGATACCAATTTGGTTTGTACGTTCCTTAACCGAAACAAACATAATATTTGCAACACCAAAACCTCCAACCAATAACGAAAAGCCTCCAATTATCCATCCTACCATTGCAATAACAGCAAACAATTGGTCGAATCCCTTATTAATAATATCAGTTTCGTTAAGGGCAAAACTGTCATCAGCCGATGGCGGAAGCTTTCGAATTGATCGCATTATTCCGGTTATTTCGTCCATCATTTGCGAGTTAGAAATATTTGGCTTGGCAACAACAATAATTGTGGAGCCAATGTTCCTAAAATCCAATACTTTTTGTGCATATTTAGCAGGAATAATAATCCAGTTGTCTTTTGAATTACCAAAAACATCCTCACCTTGTTTTTTTGTTACCCCGATAATATCAAGCTTTCTTCCAAAAATCTTTATCTTACGTCCAATTACATCTTCTTCTCCTTCAAATAAATTGGTTGCAATATCGGCTCCAATAATTGCAATATTACGCCCAGTGTGCGATTCCATTGGTGTAAAATATCTGCCTTCTTGTAAGTCAAAAGGCATTACTTTGTTATAATCTTGCGAAACAGCAATTATTGGATTATTATCGATCGAACTATTACCATTATATATTGTTCGGGTAACACTTATCATAAATGCCGAGGCGTCAACTGTATTACTCCTCTTCATTAACTCATCCATTTCCTTAAGCTTTGGCTCAGGTCGTTGGTAATATTTCCACCAAGGATAATTACCTCCCATTGCCCATGGCCACTTCTGTATAAAAATAACATTGTTACCAAGTGAATTAATTTCACTTTTGATGGCATTCTCTAAACTATCAAATACGGTAAAAACAGATACTATGGAAAAAATACCAATTGTTATGCCAAGCAACGACAGAAATGTACGTATCTTATTAACCGACAAGGTATTAATCGCGAATAATAAACTTTCAAATATGAGTTTTAGCACTTTCATTTTTCAAATCTTGCAAATTTAAACTGTTACAATTTCAATACGGACAAGAAGAATACTCAAGATTTACAAATTTCGTAAAAATTTGTCAGTAAAAGTATAATAAGTTTTAATTAAAACTTGTTATTTTGCAACACAGTTTTTGTTTTAACATAATTTATCAAAATCAGCTAGCAAAATGAAAAAAATTAGTACAGCTCTAATATCTGTTTTTAACAAAGATGGACTTGATATTCTTCTTGAAAACCTTCACAAACTTGGGGTTAATTTTATATCCACAGGAGGTACATACGATTATATTGTAAAACTTGGATATGATGCTACAACTGTTGAGTCACTTACAACATACCCTTCAATTTTGGGAGGCAGAGTAAAAACTTTACACCCAAAAGTTTTTGGCGGAATACTTGCACGCAGAGATAATGAAACCGACAAACAGCAACTTAACGAATATGAAATTATTCCCATCGATTTGGTAATTGTTGATTTATATCCTTTTGAAGATACCATCAAACTTACTGAAGATGACAAGGAAATAATTGAAAAAATTGATATTGGCGGAATTTCACTCATCCGGGCAGCAGCCAAAAACTTCAACGATGTGCTTGTTGTACCTTCATCTGATCTATATAAAAACCTAATTGAGTTACTCGAAAGTAAAAAAGGAAATACGGATATTGATGATAGAAAATACTTTGCAGCACAGGCTTTTAATGTTAGTTCGCATTACGATACTGCCATTTTTAATTGGATGAACCCAGGAAATATTGATTCATTTAAACAAAGTATTAAAAACAGTGTTGGTTTACGCTATGGCGAAAATCCACATCAAAAAGGTAGATATTTTGGAGACCTTGATAGTGTTTTTGAGCAAATTCATGGTAAAGCCATTTCCTACAACAATTTGTTGGATCTTGATGCCGCCATAAATTTAATTAATGATTTTGATGACACAACTTTTGCCATAATTAAGCATAACAATGCGTGTGGCCTAGCTTCGCGTGAAAGTTTAACCGAGGCCTGGAACGATGCTCTAGCCGGCGATCCAGTTTCGGCATTTGGTGGTGTACTTGTTACAAACAGGAATATTGATGCCACAACAGCCGCTGAAATCAACAAAATATTCTTCGAAATAATAATTGCGCCATCATATGATGAAGATGCTCTTAAAATATTAAAAACGAAAAAAAACAGGGTAATCCTTATTCTAAAACAAACAAAATTTCCAGATACTCAATTTAGATCACTCCTGGGAGGAACTCTTGTGCAAGAAAAAGACAGAATAACCGAAGGTGCTTCAAATCTTGAAACAGTAACAAAACTAAGTCCAACAGAAAGCGAAATAGAAGATTTACTTTTTGCAAATAAAATTGTAAAACACACTAAATCCAACACTATTGTTCTGGCTAAAAACAAACAATTGGTTGGATCGGGCACAGGGCAAACATCAAGAGTTGATGCATTGCGACAAGCTATTGAAAAAACACGTAACTTTGGGCTGCCAATTGAGGGTGCTGTAATGGCTTCGGATGCATTTTTTCCATTTGCCGATTCGGTTGAAATTGCTAATAATGCAGGGATTACATCTGTAATACAACCAGGAGGTTCAATTAGAGATAAAGAATCAATTGAGTATTGTAACGAGCATAATATGTCGATGGTTATGACTGGTGTTCGTCATTTTAAACATTAATAAAAAAGGAATCAATCAGCCAGGATATTATTTATAAATAATAAATCATGACTCTCGGCTCTTTTTAAAAATACTAATACAAATAAAAAAAATATGGGACTGTTTTCATTTCTCACCAAAGAAATTGCAATTGACCTTGGAACGGCAAATACAATTATAATATACAACGACAAGGTAATTGTTGACGAACCATCAATAGTTGCACTGGAACGTAATACAGGAAAAATAATTGCCGTTGGAAAAAAGGCCATGATGATGCATGGTAAAACTCACGAAAACATAAAAACCATCCGTCCGCTACGTGATGGAGTTATTGCCGATTTTCAGAGTGCCGAGTATATGATACGTGAGATGATAAAAATGATTGGTATAAAAAATACATTTTTTTCACCCGCATTACGTATGGTTATTTGTATTCCATCGGGCATAACCGAGGTTGAAGAACGTGCTGTAAAAGATTCGGCAGAACAAGCCGGAGCCAAAGAAATTAAACTGATTCATGAGCCAATGGCTGCAGCAATTGGTATTGGTATTGATGTGCTGGAGCCAACCGGTAATATGATAATTGATATTGGAGGAGGAACAAGTGAAATTGCCGTTATTGCTCTTGGAGGTATCGTTAATAATAAATCCATAAGAATCGCTGGTGACGACTTCAACTCCGACATCGAAGAGTACATGCGCAAGCAACATAATATTATTATTGGCGAACGAACTGCCGAACGTATTAAAATTGAGGTAGGGTCAGCAATTACTGAGTTGGAAAACCCACCCGATGATTATGCGGTGCACGGGCGCGATATGCTCACAGGTATCCCTAAAGAAGTAATGGTAAATTACAAGGAAATTGCAAGTTGTTTGGATAAGTCTATTTCAAAAATTGAAGCAGCGGTGCTCAATGCCCTTGAAAAAACACCTCCCGAACTTTCGGCAGATATTTTCCGTACAGGTATTTATGTTGCAGGTGGTGGTTCGATGCTTAGAGGTCTCGACAAAAGATTGCATCACAAAACAAAACTCCCTGTTCATGTTGCTGACGACCCATTGAGAGCTGTGGCACGTGGTACAGGAATTGCACTAAAAAATTATGATAAATTTACTTTCCTTATTAAGTAAAAATACTAGTTGTTGCCAGTATGTAAAACTAGCAGATAGTTGTGAGAAGAGTCTTTTCATAATTAAATTATAATGCATCATTTATAAAAATATTTAGTACTAAAATGCTATTAAAATAATACTTTAAAAAAGAATGCGGAATCTTTTTGTCCTTCTATGGAAGAATCAGTTTTTTATTCTATTTATTCTTCTCGAAATTATTTCATTAACATTAATCACCCGTAGTTATTCATACCATGGTGCATTAGCACATAATACAACTAATGATGTAAGTGGTAGTATATTTTCCATTTATAGCGATGTAACCGATTATTTTAACCTGAAAGAAGACAATCAAACCCTTGCTCAAGAAAATGCTTTACTTCGAAGTGGATTGCCTTCTTCGTATTTATTAACCGACACACAATATGTTTATCGTGATAGCATGTTCAAGTATATTCCGGCAAAGGTTATTAGCAATAGCATTTCGGGTAGTAATAATTTCACCATGGTAAATAAAGGAAGTAAGCATGGTGTTAAAAAAGAAATGGGTGTTGTTTCGTCTGTGGGAGTTGTTGGCGTGGTAATTGGGGTTTCTAAAAATTATGCTACCATTATGCCCATGTTGCATAAAAACATGCGCATTAGCGCGCGTATTAAAAAAAGCGGACAACTTGTTAGCGTGATTTGGGATAATAATGATTATCTATTTGGTACAGTTATCGATATTCCATCACACATAGTTCTTATGCCTGGCGACACAATTGTCACAAGCGGAAATTCACTTATTTTCCAAGAGGGAATTGTTGTGGGAACAATTGATTCTCATAAAAAGGACAATAATAAAAAACTTAGTAAAGCCACGCTTAGGTATATTACCGATTTTGGTACACTTAAACATGTTTATTTGATCGACAATTTAATGAAGGTTGAGCAAGATTCGCTAATTAATCAGATAGTAAATTAAAATGAACAATTTATTGATAAAAAATATCATCAGGTTTATTTTACTAATACTAGTTCAGGTATTAGTTTTTAATAATATGAATTTGGGTGGATATTTGCACCCTTCTATTTACGTACTATTTTTATTGTTGCTTCCGGTAAATATTAACCGTAGTCTACTACTAATTCTTGCGTTTTTTACTGGTTTAACTATCGATTATTTTACCGGCACAATTGGCCTAAATGCCGCAGCAAGTGTATTTTTAGCATATTTACGACCCGGGACAATTCGTTTATTTTTTAGAAATCAGGAGTTTGGTTCCGACAAAGAACCAAAACTTTCCATAGTTGGTGTATTTGGCTTTTTTAAATATACTCTTGTTCTGGTATTTATGCATCAGCTACTTTTATTCTACCTCGAAGTTCTAAGCTTTAACCATTTCTTTTTTACTCTCAACAAAGTATTTCAAAGTACCTTACTAAGTACATTTGTCATAATTATTATCCTGCTGTTTTTTACAAAACGTAGTAAATAATAGAGTTATTTATTTTTTAGGGCGGTATAACCGCGCTTTCCGTTAAAGTTGTTTCATCCCGATTGTGTTATTGTAAGTTGTACATGGGCTTCCTTCAGTCAGCCGCTGTCAACTAACAATAACATCGTCGGGGCTTCAACAAGCTATCACTTCAATCACTACCGCGAAGTACAGGTTTCATCACTCCATTATACTTTCCAAAAACCGCTATGTCAACATTTAGACATAGCAGATTGGAAAAAAGACTATAATTTAGGTATTCTTCCTGGTGTGTGAGGTGCTTTCATACTATCAAGCTCAGCCTCCATATCGCCAAGTTTTTTATTAATGGCATTTAACTCTGTTAACACTGGAGGAAATTCTTCCATAAGTATTTCATAGTTCATTTTCTGAGTAGCTGTTGGCGACGATGTTGACTGCCATGCAGCATAAATAATAGACCCTAGCCTATTACCAAGTGGAACATTCTCCGGAGGTACTTCTTCCGAACTTGCTTTAGCAGATGTTCCATTAAACACAAATTCTATGTTTTCAAGTTCAGTTTTAATTTTAGCAATCTCGTTTTTCAGTTCACCACTGGCGGTTGGTACCGACTGTAATGCCTGTTGAATATAAACAGCTTTTTTTGCTAGCTCATCACGATAATTTTCTGTCCCTGACATTACACGCTGTAATTCGGCAACCTTTTTGTAAAATGCCAATGATTCTTCTATCGAAACAGCCGGAAACGTTGTGTTGTTTAGTACAATAGTATTAAATTCAACCGGACCAGCAAGCTCTTCTTGTTCGCCATTATGATACATAAACATTGTGACCGAATAACTACCCGGAAGTACTCGTAAACTGCTTCCATCACCTTTAGTGGCATCAAATTTATCATTTTTCAACCTAACAGGTCTGGTACTCTTATATCGCATATTCCAATTAAGTCTGTTAATACCCGTTGATGGTTTTTTGTAAATATTTTTAACAATATTTCCCAATTCATCCTTAATCACAAAAATTAAATACGGCCCTGATTCATTTTTCTCAGCATCAAGAATATCCTTTGTGGGTTGCGGAATTGGCAGTCCTTCTTTAAACAGTTTCTTTTCCGTTTTAACACGCTTCGATTTAAGCGATTTAGGAACTTCCTTTAGGTAGTAAGTAAATACAGCTCCAAAATCAGGGTTTTTTGCTTGATAATATCCAGCCCCTGTTCCATAACGACCACTACCAGTTTTGATGTACATTAAAGCATCTTTTACTGGGAATAATATTGCATCTTCATTACTAATGGTTTCTGTAGTTATTTCACGTAAAGGTGAATAATCATCAATAATATAAAAGCCACGACCAAAAGTTGCAATTACAAGGTCTTTTTCTCTTTCCTGTACCACAATATCACGTACGGCAACATCTGGCAAACCCGCACCTAGCTCAACCCAGTTTGCGCCGCCATCAATTGTAAAATAAATACCAAATTCTGTTCCCACAAACAATAGGTTTTCCATAGCAGGATCTTGAGCAATTGTATGTAAAGATTGATCATCTGGAAGGTTGGATGCTATTGACACCCATGTTTGTCCTTTATCGGAACTTTTTAATAAGTATGGTTTAAAGTCGTCACTTTTCAAATTATTAAATGTAGCATAAACTACATTCTCATCAAATTGTGAAGGAAGAATATCACTCACATAAGTGTATTCAGGAACACCCGGAAAAGTAGATATTTTTGTCCAGTTTTTGCCACCATCTTCACTAACCTGTATTAAACCATCATCAGTACCAACGTAAATCAAACCTTGTTTAACAGGCGATTCGGCCAAGGCAACAGCTGTTCCCCATTGAGATGTTGACACATCCTTTGCAACAGCATCAGCCGGCCAGTATTTATCCATAACCTTAAACTGATTTCTGTCTTCGTTCCGGGTTATA
>JASFZK010000106.1:0-4829 GCA_045267845.1 Bacteroidota bacterium
GAATCCAAAACATCTATACAATCTAACAGAAGATTATGTAGCACAGTTATTGGTAATGAATCAATGGGAATGTAAAGATAGCATTACAGATACCATAACGATTTATCGACCACCAACAGCGCTATTTAGTTATGCCGAAACCTGTATGAGTTATTTCACACAGTTCATGAGTGAATCAGAAGAAGGTAGTTCACCATTACAAGATTACAACTGGAACTTTGGTGATTCAACATCCACTACCAATATTTCCATAGATCCCGATCCACAGCACATTTATGACATTTCGGGCTCTTACATAGTACAGTTTAGAGTAATTGATGAGAATTTGTGTTACGATACCATAGTAGACACCTTGGAAATACATACCATCCCCACATCAAGCTTTATTATAATAGATACCCTGCAACAGGGCATGATATATTTGGATAACACCAGTGAAGGTGACACCTTAAGTTATGAATGGGACTTTGATTATGACAATTTAATAACTAGCACAGAGGAGAATCCGATACATCAGTATTCAGAAGATGGTACATATAATATTATGTTAGTATCTACCAATGAGCATAACTGTCCAGATACAGTTTATCAGCTTTATGATTTGCTATTCACCAATTTATTTGTTCCCAATGCCTTTTTACCAAGTAGTAGTAATCCGGAGCTCAAAACCTTTAAGCCCACAGGTGTAAACATAAAGAGTTATAACCTACAAATATATAGTGCCTGGGGTAATTTAGTATTCCAGAGTACGCGGTTAGAAAACGGAGCGCCGGCAGAAGGCTGGGATGGAACTTACGAAGAGGAGCCCATGCCCACAGGCAGTTTCATATGGCGCATAAGTGCGGTGTTTGAAGACGGCACCCATTGGAAGGGATCCAATAATGGCGATGGCAATACAGAGACAAATGGAACAGTTGCATTGATACGCTAAGGGAGGAAAGAGAGATGGAAAAAAGAACACACACCACAGCAAAAAGTGCAACAATGAGAACGATGACAACTGCGACAACCATGACAATCATAAATAGACTATCATTATTACTATTAGCAATATTGATGCTGATAGTACTACCTACGCAAGAAGTAAAATCACAAGATTTAGACTATGCACAGTACTATAACAATCCCACTTATTACAATCCGGCATATGTAGGTTTAACCATGGGTTTAAAAACACGGTTAAACTACCGCCGACAGTGGACAGGCTTAGCAGGCGATTATCACACCTATAGCTTTAGTGCAGACATAGCTGAGCGTAGTTTACCCGGAGCAGGAGGAATAGGCATCATAGCCAATCAGAGTGTAGCCGGTATGGGAGTATTAAAGACCAGCACCATAGGCTTTATGCCTTCGGTACGGATACCTATTAGCAAGAATACCATATTTCAGATGGGAGCCTTGGCCTCGGTAGTAACGCAACAATTAAACTGGGATAACTTGGTATTGGGCGATCAGTTAGACCCAAGATGGGGTAATATATACGAAACCTCCTTTAGTGGAGCAGCCCGAGATAAGGTAGTTTTCCCAGACTTTGCCTTTGGAGGCGTATTCCAGTTTCAGGGAAATGATTTGGAAGGAAACATAGGCGCAGCAGTACATCATTTAACTACCCCTAACCAAAGTTTTTTTGAAGTAGATGCAAAGCTTCCACGAAAGTACGTATACAATGTAGACTTTATCATCACCATTAGAGAAGATTATGGGTACTATTCTAAGTTGCAAGGCTTTAAACTTAACCCAGGTTTAATGATAGAGCACCAAGCCAGTATGATGTTATACACATTGGGAATGAACATTTACATGCGACAAGTATATATTGGACTTTGGTACAAGAATCAAACCTTGGAATACGATGAATTCTCTAACTTTACGGTAATGGCAGGATTAAATATTCCCTTCAACGAAGAGTCGAGGATGAAGATTATGTACTCATACGAGATGAACATCAATGCATCGCATAACTTTACCGGACCATCACACGAGATAAGTTTAATCTTTGAGTTTGATGATATAGGATTAATAGGCAAGAGCAAGAGTAGTAACTTTATGGCACCAAGTGTAAAACGATCTAATAGTCCCATTGAGTGTTCGCCGTTTTAGGTTAGATTAGTTTTGTTATTTATTATTGAGTGTTGAATATTGATTATTTATAATTTCTTCATTTCTTAAGTAGAATAGTTCGCGTAGTTTTTTATGCCAGTAGCAGACAAGTGTTTCTCGCAAAGTCGCTAAGTCGCAAAGAATAGATTATCAGCATGGTAACTATTTAATGTGTATTTTACAAGTATTGGATTTCGTGTGTGTTATAAAATCTTAACGAACTATTGTAGGTAGATATATGCCTTTTTTAAAAGATATAAGTATTATATTTTGAGTAAATTGCATTTATGAGCACAATACAGTCGCAGTCTACAGTCTACAGTCGGCAGTTGTAGTTTACAGTCAGTGAGCCTAACCTTTCAGGTTTTTTCGTCCTGAAAGGTTGAGAATTATGGGTGCTATTAAATTTTAAGCGAATTGTATTAATGAGCACAAGATACTGTGCGCTGGCTTTGCTTCAGACTTACGCTATAATTGAGGTGAATTGTAAATAAAGTCGTGAACCCAGCGTAAGGATTGCAGTGGTAGCTTATTGATATACTGATGTGATTTTTGTAAGTAAAACGAGACTGACGAAGGAAGACACGGGATTACTTTACAAAAATACAATCAGTATGAAATAACTACAAGCGGAAAGCCTGCTCGACCGCCCAAATAAACCCTAATAAATAGACTCGTATATTATTTATAATTTGTGGATAAAATAAATATCTATTCTAATTTACGGAAAGTTAGACCGTTATAGATATTGCTTATTTTTATATCTAAAATAGTTGAAAAAATATCCGTAAAAATAGTTGAAAAACACCCAAAAATGGTACTACTAGTTGTAAGGTAGCATCTAATATCTTAACAAGCAAGCAGCCATTTATTAACTAGACAGTCCTTGTCGACCTTGTAAATGGTAAAACAAACAAAGGAAGTATGGGAAAATTAACTATTAGTGTTAAGGGGATATTTGTATATATATTAATTGCAACTAGTATTGTATTTAATGTGCAGGATGTTTTTGCACAGGCATGTCCCACAGCTGATGCTGGCGATGATGCTACGATATGTGTTAATTCGACACATTTACTAGCTGGTATTATTACAAATTCGCATAATTATCAATGGTCGACAAATGGGGGAGGTACCTTTAGCGATGTAACTGACCTTGCAGCTGTTTATACTCCAGGCGGATCTGATTTGTTAGATGGTACACTAGTTACCATAACTTTAACTGCCCAACCACTTCCAGCGTGCCCAGGTCCTCCAGCTGTTGATGAACTCATATTAACCATGGTTGCAGAACCTACATCGGATGCGGGTAGCGATGCTAATATTTGCGAGGGTGATTCGTATACAGTTAATGATGCTGTGGCAAATTATTACTCTTCTGTAAGTTGGGCTATTAACTCAGGCACAGGAACATTGTTGCAGTCGAATACACTTACTCCCACATACATACCTAGTGCTGGTGATATTATAGCCGGATCGGCACAGCTGATATTTTATGCATATGGAAATGCACCTTGTGCTTCTTCTGATAGTAGTACCATGCTTATAAATATTACTGAGGCTCCTGATGTTTATGCTGGCGCAGATGCGGTAATCTGCGAAAATGATACCTATACAATAACTGATGCAACACTGGCTAATTATGCATCCTTTAGCTGGTCGGGTGGAGATGGTACTTTTTCAGACCCTTTATCATTATCAACTACTTATACCCCGGGAACTGGTGATTTAATTGTTGGAAGTGTAAATTTATTACTCAATGTAATAGGAAATGGTTCGTGTACAGCTCCTACTTCTGATACATTGGTTCTTACATTAAGTCCAACTCCTACTGTATATGCTGGTTTGGATGATACTATTTGTGAAATAGAAACATTTACAGTTTCAACAGCATCTGCATTTGATTATCAAAGTATTTATTGGGTAACTTCTGGAACAGGGACTTTTGCTGATGTTACTACCGAAACACCAACATATACACCAAGTGCATCAGATTTAGCAGCAGGTACTGTTACTCTAACATTTAATGGAGTACCTAATTTTCCGTGTTCAGGTGTTGTTTCTGATGATATGGTTGTTACTTTTATTCCTTTACCAACATCTGATGCAGGTATTGATGATAGTTTTTGTGTTACTGATTTGGATTATCAGCTAGCAGGAAGCGCAACAAGTTACTCAGCTGTTAATTGGACTTCAGCAGGTACGGGTAGTTTTACAAATTCATCATCATTGGTCTCTTTGTATACACCAAGTGCTGCGGATATTGCATCTGGTAGTGTTACATTAACGTTGGAAGTAACAGGTTCAGGATCATGTTCTTCTAGTTTTGATAGTGATGATATGGTTTTGGTAATTGTTGAGGAGCCAACTGCTAATGCAGGATTGAGTGATTCAGTTTGTAGTGGCTTAACTTATGATCTGTCGGCAATTGCCAATGATTATGCTTCATTAAACTGGACAACATCGGGTGATGGTTCGTTTGTTAATTCAACAACTTTAACACCAACTTATACTCCGGGTGCTAATGATATTTCAACGGGAAGTGTAACATTAACCATAACAGCTTCGGCAATATTACCTTGCGCAATTGATGCAGTTGATAATATGGATCTTACAATAATAGAACCCCTGCTAGTAGCAGCAGGAGCTAATCAAGGTACATGTGGCTTAACATCCATAACATTATCAGAACCCACCGCCAGCGATTATTCAAGTTTATTATGGGAAAC
>JASFZK010000107.1:0-17608 GCA_045267845.1 Bacteroidota bacterium
GCCATTCCAGAAGGTTTTGCATGGGATGTAGCTAATAATATTCCTGATTTGCATAATGTAGTCTTCAATATTGAGTCAACGGATGGTACAGATTTGTGGACATCAACAATGAGTGTAACAGGGCATGCACCACAACTAAATGTTGGTGGAATTTCAATTGTTGATGCTGATCCGGGTAATGGAAATGGTAGTCTTGATCCAGGCGAAACTGTTGATATTATAATTGAGCTTTATAACAATGGATCATATATTGCTGCAGGTACAGATGGAACATTAACATCTTCTAATGAATTCGTTACTATTAATAATACTTATTATAACATAGGTGATGTGGAAAGTGAGACAATGAGTACTGCTACATTCAGTGTAACAGTTGCACAAGGGACACCTGTTGGTGAAATAATTGTTTTTGAATTTGTTGGTCAATCAGGAGAATATGTTGCTGAAAGTTCTTTCTCAAAAGCTTCCGGATTAATTGTTGAAGATTGGGAATCAGGTGACATGAATCAGTTTAACTGGGAAACAGGCGGTAATGCAAACTGGATAGTTTCAACTCAAAATCCATATGAAGGAACATATTGTAATCAATCTGGAAATATTAATGACTCACAATTAAGTTATTTATCAATTGATTATGAAGTTATGGCTGATGATACACTCTCATTTTATGCAATGGTTAGTTCAGAACCGTCATATGATTTTATGAAATTTTATGTTGATGGACAATTAACTTTAAACTGGTCTGGTGAAGTTTCATGGAGACGGATAGCTATACCCATAGGCGAAGGAACACACAATTTTAAATGGGAGTACAAGAAAGATGTGTCTGTTTCAGGTGGTGATGATTGTGCAAGAGTAGATTATATTGTGTTGCCTGTACCTCCTATAACTGCTGCTTTTGCTGGAGCTGATGCAGATTTTTGCGAAACTGACTTCATCGTTTGTAGTGGTTCGGCTACTTATTGTGACTCAACCCGTTGGGTTACTTCTGGTACTGGAATATTTAGTGATGAGTATATACTAACACCAATTTATCAACCAAGTGATGAGGATATTGATGCAGGAAATGTTACTCTTACTTTTACCGGTTATGGTCCCATAGAAACAATTAGTGATGATGTGGTATTTAATATTGCAAAAACACCAGTGGCATATTCGGGTGATAACGGGTCAGTTTGTAGTGATGTGGTGTTTAATATGGAAGCAGCTTATGCTGAAAACTTTGTTTTAATTGAATGGACAACACTTGGTGATGGTACTTTTGATGATGCGAATGCAGTTAATCCGAATTATACAGTTGGACCAACCGATATTGAAAATGGTGTTACATCGTTGCTAATGACAGTATTAAATGGTGAAGCTTGCGAAGCAGCAACAAGCGAATTTGAATTGTTAGTTGCCACGGTTACTTTAGCTAATGCTGGTGCTGATGCAGATATTTGCTCAATGCTCACATATACTTTAGAAGATGCGATAGCCACCGATTATTCCGAAATAATATGGACAACCACAGGCGATGGTTCTTTTGATGATGCTACATCAGTGAATCCAACTTACAGTCCAGGTGAGAATGACAAAGAGACGAAGGAGGTTACCCTTACTTTAACAGCCACAAGTGAAACCATCTGTCCAACAATTGTTGACGAAATGTTATTAACCCTATATTGTACTGATATTGCTGATGTAAACAGTTTGGTGGTAATTGAACTTTACCCAAATCCAAATAATGGTGAATTCACTCTTAAACTGGAAGGCGTTGTCTACGAAAGTGCTATAATTAGAATTTTTAACGGTACAGGAAAAGTTGTTTATGAGGAATCAGATGTGCAACTTAGAGATAATTATAGCAATAACATAGAACTAGGTGTACAGCCTGGTATTTACACATTAAGAATTGAAGGCGATATTACCAATATATCTAAAAAGTTTATTGTTAGGTAGTTATTGCTAAAAATGCTTATTTGAGACTATCATTTTATTTATAAACTGGTAGGTAAATAATAATCAATATTAAAACCGCTGAGAGTTTTTTATGACTTTGTCAAAGAAAACAAACTCAGCGGTTTTTTTTCTATTTTTGCATTTCAAAAATAAACTCCAATGATGATCGAACAATTGCTATCAGATGCATTGCATAATGCCATTGACAACCTATACGGACAAGAGCTTAATAGCAACCTTGTGCAAATTCAAAAAACACGTCCTGAAATTGAAGGTGATTATACAATAGTCGTTTTTCCTTTGTTGCGAATATCCAAAAAAGGACCCGAGCCAACAGCCGATGAAATAGGCACTTGCATTGTACATAATGTTGCAGAAGTTACAGATTATAATATCATTAAAGGGTTTTTAAACCTCACCATATCTGATGATTATTGGAAAAATTTCTTTGATAAAAATGCACAAAATTCTAATTACGGAGTTCATCCTGCTAAAGATGATGACCCAATAGTGGTAGAATATTCATCGCCAAATACAAATAAACCTCTTCATCTTGGACACATTAGAAATAATTTACTTGGATGGTCGGTTTCCGAACTGTTGAAGAATAATGGACAGAGTGTAAAGAAAGTAAATCTTATAAATGATAGAGGAGTACATATTTGTAAATCAATGCTTGCTTGGAAAAAATGGGGTAATGATATAACTCCTCAAAATTCAAATACAAAAGGGGATAAGTTAGTAGGTGATTTTTATGTAAGATTCGACAAAGAATACAAAGTAGAGGTAGCTGCGTTGATTGCTGATGGGGTTGATAAAGATAAAGCTGCCAAAACTGCCCCGCTTATGGTTGAGGTAAAAAACATGCTTAAAGATTGGGAAGATGGAAAGCCAGAAGTAATGGAATTATGGCGTACCATGAACCAATGGGTTTATGATGGATTTGATGTTACCTATAATAAAATGGGAATTGATTTCGACAAGATTTATTATGAATCAGAAACATATTTGTTAGGTAAGAAACTTGTTCAGGAGGGTCTAAAAAATGGAATTCTATTTAAAAAAGAAGATAACTCGGTTTGGTGCGATTTAACCGATGATGGTATGGATGAAAAATTGCTTATCAGAGGTGATGGTACTTCGGTTTACATGACACAGGATTTGGGAACCGCTGAATTGCGCTTTGATGATTACCATCCTTCAGAGTTGATTTATGTTGTTGGTAATGAGCAAAACTATCATTTTGATGTTCTTAAATTAATCCTTCTTAAGTTAGGTAGAGAGTGGGCTAAGAATATTCAACATCTTAATTATGGGATGGTTGAACTTCCGGAAGGTAAAATGAAATCAAGGGAAGGCACAGTTGTAGATGCTGACGATTTAATGGATGAAATGTATTTGACAGCAAAGCAAACATCAGAAGAACTTGGGAAATTCAATGATTTGGATTCGAATGAGGCTAATAAGCTATATAATATGATAAGTTTGGGAGCTTTAAAATACTTTATTCTAAAAGTTGACCCAAAAAAAACAATGACATTTAATCCTGCTGAATCAATTGATTTTAATGGTAATACAGGACCTTTTATTCAGTATACTCATGCACGAATCAGATCGGTAATTAGGAAAGCCAAGGAGCTTAAATTAGAATTAAATTTTAAACTGGACAGTAATTATAAGTTTGAGCCAAAGGAAGTGTTGTTGCTTAAGTTATTGCACGATTATCCTGAAATAACAAAACAAGCAGCAGAAAGTCTGAGTCCTGCTGTCATCGCAAATTATACATATGAGCTTGCTCGCGAATACAATCAGTTTTATCATGAAGTTGTTATTCTGAAAGAAGAAGATGAAGTTAAAAGAAACTTCAGGATAGCATTATCAGAATTCTCAGGAAGTATACTTAAATCTGCCATGGCACTTTTGGGTATTCAAGTTCCTGAAAGAATGTAGTAGTGAGTCGAAAGTTAAAAAGTAAAAGTTTATGAGTAATATTCGAGCTAACTTTACAAACTTTAAAACTTCAACTTTAAGAACTTTCCACTTTACAAACTTTATAACTTTACAAACCTTTAACTAAAAACATGTCACGAAGAAAACGACCATTACCAGCATACGATAAAGTAGAAATAACTGATGCCGCTGCCGAAGGCAAGTGTCTAACCAGAATTGAAGAAAGGGTTGTATTTGTGCCTTTTTCAGCCCCTGGTGATATTGTTGATATACAGGTAGTAAAGAAAAAAAGATCGTATTTGGAAGGCATAATTACCAATTTTCATAAACGATCAGATCAGCGTACTAAGCCACGTTGTGAGCATTTTGGTTTATGCGGAGGTTGTAAATGGCAACACGTAACGTATGCTAATCAATTGGCAAACAAGCAGAAGCAAGTTAAGGACAATTTTGAGCGCATTGGTAAGGTTGAGATAGGTGAATTTTTCCCAATTATTGGTGCAGAGAATGAATATTTTTACCGTAATAAATTGGAATATACTTTTTCGGATAGAAGGTGGTTAACAACTCTTGATGTCCCTAAAGAAGAAGGAGGTCCACAGGATACAAATGGGCTTGGTTTTCACTTGCCAGGTAAGTTTGATAAAATACTTGACATTGAGAATTGCTATTTACAAAAAGAGCCTTCAAATAGCATTAGGTTAGCAGTTAAGGAATATGCCATCGAAAATAATCTGGATTTCTATAATGTAAGAAACCATGAAGGTTTTTTGCGTAATTTGATAATTCGTACTTCATCAACTGGCGATTTAATGGTGATAGTAATCTATAGGTATGATGACCTTGATATTGCTGATATGTTAAAATACATTGGAGATAAATTCCCCGAGATTACTTCTCTAATGTATGTTATAAACGAAAAATTTAATGATACAATATGGGATTTAGAGGTGAAATTTTTCAAAGGAAACCCTTATTTAATGGAGGAAATGAAATCGCCACTGAGTGGAAAACCCAACTTGAAATTTAAAATTGGTCCTGTTTCTTTTTATCAAACAAACCCTGATCAGGCATATCACTTATACAAGGCTGCATTTGATTTTGCCGATTTTAAAGGCGATGAGTTAGTTTACGATTTATACACTGGAGCAGGTACAATTGCAGCATTCATTGCTAATTCGGTGAAGAAAGTGGTGGGAATTGAATCGGTTGAAGAAGCTGTTGAAGGTGCACGTAAAAATGCTGTATTAAACGAAATAGATAATGTTGAGTTTTTTGCCGGTGATATGCTCAAATTACTTACTCCCGAATTTATATTAAAGCATGGTAAACCTGATATTATTATTACTGATCCTCCACGTGCCGGGATGCATGAAAAAGTTATAAAACAAATATTATTTGCTGCACCCGAAAAGATTGTTTACGTTAGTTGTAATCCTGCAACACAGGCTAGAGATATTGCGTTATTATCAGAAAAGTATGATGTGATTAAAGCACAACCAGTTGATATGTTCCCTCAAACACATCATGTTGAGAATGTGGCATTGTTAGTTAAACGGTAGTTCTAAATTATATTTGTGCATTCGTAGCTTTTTTAATAAGTATGAGTTTCCCGAATTTATTTTCACAGGAAAATTGTGCTTATTCTAAATAAATCTTATTTTTGTCAAAAATCTATAAATTAGATGATTAAAAGAAGTGCAGCAATATTATTTATTTTATTATCCAATATAACTTTATTGGTTCATGCTGTAATTCCCCACCATCATCATCACGAGGAAGTTTGTATAGTAAGTTCGCATTGTGATGCTGAAAGTGAAGAACATCAACATCAAACAAATGGACATCACCATGATCAGGACGGGCAAAAAGACTCAGAGTATTGTGGACTAAATCAAATTACCGCTGTACGTATAAGTCAGGTAAAGAGCTGGCATGATGAGTTTGATTGTATTGATTGTAAATTTTTATTTGGAGGTTTAATTGCTGACAATATTGGTTCGAAGAGTGTTGTACTTGATAATCTGTCAAAAAAACAATCTGTATTTTTATTACCAGCCTACTCTTTCTATACTGGAAGAAATGTTAGTTCACGAGCTCCCCCAATTGCATAACCTTGCAATTATTTAGGTAGTATTTTATTATTAGTGTTTTGTGATATTGTATTTGTGTTACAATGTTTGTATGGTGAACATAATCTGAATTTTCTGGGTTGTAACTAACAACCATCCTTAAAACCATCTAAATAATTATACCAATTAAATTTATTTTTATTTTGATATACATGTGTATATCTACCAAAATAGTACAAGTATGAAGTATATTTTATTTACAATTGTTGCTTTAATGTTTACAAATTGTAGTCATGAGCACCAAGAAAGCTGCAATGACAACGAAGAGAGTGTTAGTTTGAAACTTACAGGGTACAGTTCAGATTTTGAAGTCTTTGCCGAGGCTGATCCATTTGTTTTAGGACATGAATCAAATGTGTTATCACATTTTTCAAAATTACCCAGTTTTACAGCTTTAGACTTGGGGAGTATGAGTATCCGATTAATTGTTGAAGGTAAGGAGTGTGGCCAAAAATTAAATCAGCCTAGCCGAAAGGGTATTTATAGCTTTAATATTATCCCAAATATGGTAGGTAAAGGCAAACTAGTTTTTGATATTTCTACTAATACTGGAGATTACCAAGTAGTAGTACAGGATATCACTGTTTTTGCAGATGAAAAGCAGGCCAATGAATATGCAAAAGGAATTATGGTGTCATCCACAAATACTACATTTTTCTCAAAAGAGCAATCATGGAAAGTCGAATTTGCTACTGATTACCCGGAAGTTATAAAATTTGGGCAGGTTATAAATACTGTTGCTAAAATAGAATCTGCACAGGGAGATGAGGTACTAATATCATCAAAAATATCAGGTATAATTGTACCTTCTGCAATTGATATTGTTGAAGGAAGAAGTGTTTATAAAGGAGAAACTCTTTTCAATATATCAGGAAGTGGAATGGCAGATAATAATTCTGCAGTACGATTTGTTGAAGCTCAAAATAACTACCATAAAACTAAGTTGAATTACGAGAGATCAAAGGAGCTTGCCAAGGATAAGATTGTTTCGAATAAAGAATTATTGGATGCCAAAAATTATTATCTGGATGCTAAAGCTTTGTTTGATAATTTATCATATAACTTCACGTCAGAGGGTGAAAGTGTTTCAAGTCCCATTGATGGGTTTGTGAAATATATTTATGTGCAAAATGGTCAGCATGTAGAGTCAGGTCAGCCTGTCATAAGCATTTCCCAGAACAAAACTTTGTTATTAAGTGCTGATGTTCAGCAAAAATATACTCCGGTTTTGGCAACAATTAGAACTGCTAATATTGTAAGCTTAAGCAATAATAAAGTATATACATTGGAAGAATTAAATGGTAAAGTATTATCCCATGGCCGCAGTACTGATAATGACAACTATTTAGTTCCAATCAGTATTCAGATTGATAATCTGGGGGATTTTATTTCGGGTGAATTTGTTGAAGTCTATTTAAAATGCCAAAGTAATATTCCTGTTTTAACTATTCCCAATGATGCATTACTGGAGGAACAAGGCATTTATTATGTTTATGTTCAGGTTAATCCAGAATTATTTGAAAAACGAGAAGTGAAGCTGGGTTCTACTGATGGGTTAAGAACAGAAATTTTGACAGGGATTACCGCCATGGATCGTATCGTGACAAAAGGAGTAATTCTGATTAAATTGGCGCAAGCTACTGGTAGTTTAGATGCTCATTCGGGTCATGTACATTAAACATATAGAGCTATGCTGAACAATATTATAAAATTCTCATTAAATAATAAATACCTAGTCTTATTTCTTTCGATAGTGTTGATTATACTAGGAGTTAGAACCGCATTAAATATGGATGTGGATGTGTTCCCCGATCTTACTGCTCCTACGGTTGTGGTAATGACGGACGCCCATGGTATGGCCTCTGAAGAGGTAGAACGTTTAGTAACCTTCCCCATCGAAACTGCCGTAAATGGCGCCACTGATGTTAGACGAGTTCGGTCTAACTCTTCCTTTGGTTTTTCATTCGTTTGGGTAGAGTTTGATTGGGGTACTGATATTTATAAAGCCCGACAGATTGTAAGCGAAAAGCTTATAACAATTGCATCGCAAATGCCATATGGTATTGGTCAACCTGTTCTTGCGCCACAATCTAGTGTTATGGGCGAAATATTTTTTATTGGGATGCAAGCAGATAGTACTTCCATGATGGATCTACGAACAATCGCGGAGTGGAATATTAAACCATTGATTCTTGCAAGTGGAGGTGTTTCACAAGTTACAATTATTGGTGGTGATTATAAACAATATCAGGTACTTGTAAACCCACAATTGATGAGTTACTATAAAGTTTCCATGACTGAATTGGCTGATATTTGTAAAGGTATTAGCGAAAATTCCACAGGTGGGATAGTTCGTCAATATGGAAATGAATTTATTGTACGTGGTATGGCTAGATCGTCTGATATAGAGGTGTTAGCAAATTCATATATAAAGTCGGTTAATGGACAACCAATAAAGATCAGGGATGTTGCAGAAGTGAAGATTGGTAGCGCTGTAAAAATGGGATATGCATCAGGTAATGCAAAACCATCTATTATCATATCTGTTTCTAAACAGCCAAATACCAATACACTTGATGTTACTAATAGGATTGAAGAAAATTTAAAAGTTATTGAAAAAACTTTACCCGTTGATGTAGTATTGGATACAGATATTTTCCGACAATCAGATTTTATCGAAACATCTGTAAATAATGTAAAAAATTCACTTATCGAAGGTGGTATATTGGTGGCCATAATACTCTTCATATTTCTGGGTAGTTTTCGTACTACTTTTATATCTTTATTGGCAATTCCAATATCATTACTGGGAGCCATTTTGGTTATGAAGCTACTGGATGTTAATATTAATACAATGAGCTTGGGAGGAATGGCTATTGCCATTGGATCATTGGTTGATGACGCAATTATTGATGTGGAAAATGTTTATAAACGACTCAGGGAGAATCATCGAAAACCTTTAATCGAAAGACAATCATCCTTTACTGTTGTTTATGAAGCATCCAAAGAAATTAGGGCTTCAATACTGAACGCTACACTTATTATTATGGTGGCTTTTATACCTTTGTTTTTCCTTTCGGGGATGGAGGGCAGAATGCTACAGCCATTGGGGATTTCATTTATTGTTTCCCTATTTGTGTCATTGTTAGTTGCCATGACACTTACGCCATTATTAAGCAAGCTTCTTCTATCAAATGAAAAGTATCTGGAAAGAAATAATCAAGAAAAATGGCTTGTTAGGAAACTATCTTTTTATTATGAAAAATCACTTCACTGGGCATTAAGAAATAAAGTCATTGTATTATCATTTACCTTGATCCTATTCGTTACTTCTCTATTTATATTCACAACTTTAGGACGAAGTTTCTTACCTGAATTTAACGAAGGTTCATTAACACTGTCTGTTGTAACAAAGCCAGGTACATCACTTGAAGAAAGTAATAAGTTAGGGAATTTAATTGAAACGGAATTATTGGCAATACCAGAAATTACTAGCACAGCACGAAGGACTGGTAGGGGAGAGTTAGACGAACATTCGCAAACTACAAATAGTGCCGAAATTGACGTGAATTTTGAATTACATGAGAGAAGTAGAGCAGAGTTTATGACGAATGTAAGGAAAACTCTATCGAGTATACCGGGCATAGCATATACTGTAGGGCAACCTCTGGGACACAGAATTGACCATATGATTTCGGGTACTAGAGCAAATATTGCAATCAAATTATTTGGTACCGATTTAAACAAAATGTTTCTTATCGGTAATCAAATAAAATCTGAAATTATTGATATAGAAGGTTTAGTTGATGTAAATGTAGATCAGCAAGTTGAAATTCCACAAATCCAGATAAGGGCAAATAGAGAGTTACTTGCAGCTTATGGAGTTACAATTAAAGAATTTAACGATTTTGTTGAATATGCATTTAGTAGCGAAAAAGTAGGTGACATATATGAGGGGCAACAAAGTTTTGATTTAATACTTCGCCTTAATAAAAATTATACTGAAACAATTGAAGGAATTCGCTCAGCATTAATTGATACTCATGATGGTAAAAAAGTTCCATTGGAACAAGTAGCCGAAATTGTTTCGGTTGTAGGCCCCAGCTCTATTAGCAGAGAAAATGTACACAGGAAGGTAGTTATATCAGCGAATGTTACCGATGGTGATATACGTGGAATTGTTAAGCAAATCCAGAAAAATATTTCTACAAATATTAAGCTTCCAGAAAATTATAGAATTGAGTATGGTGGTCAGTTTGAAAGTGAAGCAAAAGCCTCGCGAACATTAATGCTAACTTCAGTTTTGGCTATTCTTGTGATATTTTTATTATTGTTTCAAGAATTTAGAAATTTTAAACTTGCAGCAATTATTCTATTCAATTTGCCACTTGCATTAATTGGTGGAATTTTTGCCATTTATGCCACATCTGGTGTGCTGAGTATCCCCGCAATTATCGGGTTTATAACCCTTTTTGGTATAGCAACACGAAATGGCATATTGCTGGTATCAAACTTTCAAAGATTACAAAGTAAAGGAGTCTCATTAATTGATACGGTGACAAAAGGCTCTGCGGATAGACTAAATGCCATCTTAATGACTGCACTAACCGCTTCATTAGCTCTAGTTCCATTGGCTATAAATGGTGATCTATCCGGAAATGAAATTCAAAGTCCCATGGCAAAAGTTATTCTTGGTGGTCTACTCACATCTACATTACTAAATATTTATATCGTACCAATTGTTTATAGTTTTATGTGGAATAGGGGAGTAATATCAAATAAAAGCATCAATAAAAATTAGTATGATGAAACAGATTATAATATTATTAGTAAGCACATTTATGGTGTCATTTTCAATGTCTCAAAACAATGTAGTTGATGTTCTGTATGAAATAGAAAAGAATAATACTGGGTTAAGTGCAATTAGAAAAAGTATTGATGCTGAGATGATTGGAAACAAAACAGGATTGTTTCTAGATAATCCCGAAGTAGGGTTTAATTATTTATGGGGTAATCATAATACAGATGGTAATAGAATTGACTTTAGTATTAAACAGTCGTTCGATTTTCCAACAGCATATGGTCATAAAAACGATATTTCTGATATTAAAAATTCGCAATTGGAGCTCGAATATCAAAAACAATTAAGGAGCCTATTGTACCAAAGTCGGTTGGTTTGTTATGATTTGATTTATCTTAATGCTAAAAAAATTGAGTTAGTTAAAAGAATTAATCATGCGCAAAGTATTGCTAATGCCTATGAAGCATTATTTGAATCTGGAGACGGTAATATTCTTGAATATAATAAATCACAATTAAACTTGCTTAATATTACGCAAGATATAGAGTTGGTTGAGATTGAGAATAAGGTTCTAATGCTCGAACTCGAAAGGTTAAACGGTGGTAAACCAATTTATTTTGATGTTAGTTCTTTTCCCATCTTGGAAATATCTAATGATTTTGAACATTGGTACAATCTGGCTGAACAAAATAACCCCATGCTTAATTGGTTAAAGCAGG
Organism: Bacteroidota bacterium; assembly: GCA_045267845.1. Taxonomy (GTDB): domain Bacteria; phylum Bacteroidota; class Bacteroidia; order Bacteroidales; family F082. Next base: position 11,544 of record JASFZK010000107.1, read on the forward strand.
AAATTACTATTAATAAGCAGCAAGAAAAGTTATCAAAAGCAATGAGTTTACCCAAAATTCAAGCTGGTTATATGAGTGAGGAAATATTGAGTGCGCAGTTTAGAGGGGTTACATTAGGCTTACAGATCCCACTATGGCAAAACAAAAATACTGTAAAGTATTCTCATGCTACCACACTTGCACTGGAAAGTTTGGTTGTTGACAGTAAGCTACAGTATTATAATAAGTTAAAAGCACTATATTCAAAAGCTAGTAACTTACAGGAAAATATAATTAATTATCGTGAAAAATTGCAAAGGTTGAATAATACAGTACTTCTTAAAAAGGCTCTAGATCTTGGCGAAATATCACTTATAAATTATTTTCAAGAACTATCGATTTATTATGAGAGTGTAACTAGTTTGTTGGAAATGGATAGGGCATTAAATAGTACATATGCTGAGTTGATTTATCTCATGTAACATCTATCTTAAATGAACAAGCTATTAGGTTAAGTATTTTAGTTACTTTCGATGTGAGAATATAAAAATTTAAAATATGCAAATAGAACTGAAATCGGTGTTAACCTGCCCTGAATGTGGACATAAAAAAGAAGAGCAGATGCCAACCGATGCCTGTCAGTTTTTTTACGAATGCGAAAGCTGTAATACTGTAATAAAACCTAAGCATGGCGATTGCTGCGTATATTGTTCATATGGAACTGTTCCATGTCCATCAATACAGGAAAATAATAAAAATGGCAACTCTTGCTGCTAATAAATTAATAGTCAATATAGGAGATTAAATGTCTGATACAATTATTAATATTAAAAATATGGTTTGTCCTCGATGTGTAACTGCCGTTATGCAGACTTTGGAGAAATTGAATATTCCATATGTTAAGGTTAAGATTGGCCAAGCTGATTTAAGTGTAGAAAGTTCCCAAATTGATTTTTTAAGTTTGGATAAAGAATTAAAAATAATAGGATTTGAGATAATTCAAGATAAGAATCTAATATTGGTTGAAAGAGTAAAATCACTCATTGAAGACTATATTAACAATTTTGTTGGCAAAGATTTGAAGATAAATTTTTCCAAATATTTGATAAGTGATATCGGTATAGACTATTCGCATATTTCCAAAATCTTTTCCGAAACTGAAAATATCACAATTGAAAAGTACATTATTATCAAAAAAGTTGAAAAAGTAAAAGAGCTAATTGGATATGATGAACTAAACTTTTCAGAGATTGCCTTTAAAGTTAATTATAGTAGTGTGGCCCATTTATCTAAGCAGTTTAAACAAAATACTGGATTAACTTTATCTCAATACAAAAAGCAAGAACAGAAAGCTTAAAACCATCATAATTATTGGTTATTGGTAATTATAATGTAATCAAGCCAAAAATTATATAAAATTTAACAATAATAGTATAACATCGTACGGAGATTTATTATTAATTTTGCGCTATTATAATTTGTAAATGAGAAAGATACTCAACATATTAATTGCATTTTTATTTCTGACGGCGTTTATTGGTATTCAAATCAATACTCATTATTCGAAAGGGAAACTTTATAGTGTTGCTGTATATCAGGAAGCTGAATCATGCTGCGGTGAAATGCATGCGCCCGAAAAGCAGGAATCAGAATCAAAAAAATGTAATCATGATGAACAGGATGATTGTTCTTGTGAGAATATTACCGAGATTATTAAAATCAATGATGTTTTCATTATTGAGAAATTTACGATTCCCACAGTAAAATCAATTGATTTAATTTCTCATTCGCTTCTATATAATATAGAATCAAACCCATATTCTTCTTTATTAAATCAAATTACCCACTATTCTTTGCCACCACCTCTGGCACAAGACTTTCAGGCTGAATTTAGCATATTTCTTTGTTGATACTTATTTAGATATTAATGTATTAAAAGCTGAACATAATGATTGTCCGGTTTTTATAAAAATTAAATATCAATCTATTAGTATTGCGAAATTTCTTAAATAGGAAAGGTATCTTTCTGTGTTTTAGATATTTTTAAATAACAAAGAAATAGTTTCATTGCTGATGTGCATTTTTTAAATATCATATAAAATTTCGCTCGCCAGCCTTAAATTAGTAAAATGCTAAATAAAATCATAAGATTCTTTTTGGAAAATAGGCTAGTTACTGTACTGTTGCTTTTCGGCTTTATTGGCTGGGGAGTAGTAACTTCGCCTTTTGGCTGGAATACAGGGTTTTTGCCCAGTGATCCAGTTCCTGTTGATGCCATTCCTGATATTGGAGAAAATCAACAAATCGTTTATACCGAGTGGCCTGGTCGTTCTCCACAGGATATCGAAGACCAAATATCCTACCCACTTACAACTGCTTTGTTGGGGATTCCTGGAGTAAATACAATCAGAAGTAATTCAATTTTTGGGGTTTCTAGTATCTATATAATTTTTGATGAAGACATTGAATTTTATTGGAGCCGAAGTAGAATACTAGAAAAGCTTAACTCATTACCAACCGGAACTTTACCCCAAGGAGTAACCCCTTCTTTAGGTCCCGATGCTACGGCTTTAGGTCAGGTTTATTGGTACACCCTCGAAGGTAGAGATAAGAATGGAAAGCCTACTGGAGGATGGGATCCTCAAGAATTACGTTCCATACAGGATTTTTACGTAAAATATGCTTTAACATCTGCTAAAGGAGTTTCGGAAGTAGCTTCCATTGGAGGTTACATTAAAGAATATCAGATTGATATTGACCCCAATGCAATGAAAGCACATGGTGTTTCAATAAATCAAATTATTAAAGCCGTAAAGGAAAGTAATCTTGATGTTGGTGCCCGAACCATCGAGTTTAACAGAGTAGAATACTTAATTCGTGCATTGGGGTATGTGAAAAACTTGGAGGATATTGAAAAATCTGTTGTTACGGTTAGAAACAATGTTCCCATTAGAATTAAAGATGTTGCTAAGGTAAATTTTGGTCCTGCTTCGCGCAGAGGTGGATTAGACAAAGGAGGAACTGATGCTGTTGGAGGGGTTGTTGTAGCACGATATGGTGCTAATCCAATGGAGGTGATAAGTAACGTTAAAGATAAAATTAACGAAATTGCGCTTGGTTTACCATCAAAAGAACTGGCTGACGGCAGTATTTCAACCGTTACTATTATTCCATTTTACGATCGTTCAGGTTTAATACAAGAAACATTGGGGACTCTAGAAGATGCTCTTTCACTAGAGATTCTCATTAGTATAATTGTGATCCTTATTCTAATATTTAATCTTCGTGCATCATTTCTAATTTCAAGTTTATTGCCAATAGGAGTATTGATGACTTTTATTGCAATGCGAAACTTTGGTGTTGATGCTAATATTGTTGCTCTTTCTGGCATTGCCATTGCCATTGGTGTTATGGTAGATGTTGGTGTGGTTTTCACTGAAAATATTGTCAGGCATATTTCGCTTTTAAATAACAAAGGAGCAAAAGGCAAAGAGTTAATGAATGTTATTTACACAGCAACAACTGAAGTTGCACCTGCTGTATTAACTGCAATAGCAACAACTGTTATTAGTTTTATGCCGGTTTTTGCCATGGAGGCAGCCGAAGGAAAACTTTTTCATCCGTTGGCATTTACCAAAACATTTGTAATGTTAGCAGCTCTGATTATCGGGTTAGTTATTATTCCAACATTGGCTCATTTTGTTTTTTCAATAGATATTAGTGGTAAGAAAACCCGGAAATACTTGAATTTAATTATGGCCATTGCTGGGATAGCTCTAATATTCTTTGGTCATACTTTTATTGCCATTGCTGTATTAGCCTTTTCCTTAGTTAATTTCTTTGCGTATTTATTGAGTAATAAAAATCAGAAGTACATTAATATTATTAATATCGGCATAATTCTAATTGTTGTTGTAAGATTCCTGTCACAGAATTGGATGCCGCTAGGAGCTCAATACAACGAAATGAGTAATATTATGTTTGTTGGCTTTATGATTGCAACTGTACTTTCAATACTCGGAACAGTAATTTATTATTATTCACAGTTACTTTCGTGGGCATTGGGTAATAAATGGACTTTTTTGAGCCTTCCAATTTTTGTAGTTTTATTTGGAGTAGTTGCCTGGCAGGGTTTTGACAAAATGTTTGGATTTATGCCAAGCTTTGTTACTCAAACTCAAACTTGGAAATCAATTGATAATACATTTCCGGGTATTGGAAAAGAATTTATGCCATCTCTGGATGAAGGATCATTCTTGTTCATGCCAACCACAATGCCTCACTCTGGAGTTGAAGAAAATTTGGAAGTAATTCGATTACTCGATAAAAAAGTAAACTCTATTCCCGAAGTTGATAACGTAGTTGGCAAATGGGGTAGAGTAAATTCTGCCCTCGACCCAGCACCAATTTCAATGTTTGAAAATGTTATTAATTATAAGCCAGAATATATACTTGATGAAAGAGGTCATCGAATGCGTTTTAAAGTTGATACTGAAGGAGCCTTTGTTTTAAGTGACGGAAATAATTATAATCCTAAAAATGGCTTTCAGGTCATTGATAATGAGTTATTAATACCTGATGATGATGGTGAATATTTTAGGCAGTGGCGCGAAAAAATTAAGTCACCAGATGATATCTGGAATGAAATAATTGCCAATTCAAGTATTCCTGGATTAACATCAGCCCCTAAATTACAACCCATTCAAACTCGTTTAGTAATGTTACAAACGGGTATGCGAGCTCCCATGGGAATTAAGGTTTATGGTCCTGATTTGGAAAGTATTGAAAAAGTTGGTCTACAGCTTGAGTCACTCTTGAAAAATGTACCGGGTGTTTCGCCGAGGTCGGTTTTTGCCGATAGGGTTGTAGGAAAACCATATATGGAAATTCATATTAATCGTGATGCAATTGCAAGATATGGGTTAACAATTAAGGATTTTCAGGATAACATAAGCGCAGCTGTGGGAGGAATGCAATTATCATCTACGGTTGAAGGTAGAGAGCGTTATCCCATTAGGATTCGCTATGCTCGTGAATATCGTGATAATCCAGACGATTTGAAAAAGTTGCTCATATCTACACCATCAGGAGCTCAAATACCTTTGAGCGAACTGGCTACCATCGAATATACAAGAGGAGCACAATTAATTAAAAGTGAAAACACCTTTTTAGTTGGCTATGTAATATTCGATAAAAAAGACGGTTTTGCAGAGGTTGATGTTGTTGAAAGTGCACAAAAGTATCTAGATGAGAAGGTTGATGACGGAAGTTTAATCATCCCCAAGGGCGTTAGTTTTAAGTTTACTGGTAATTATGAAAATCAAATTAGGGCTACAAAACGATTATTACTCGTTATTCCGATCGTTCTTCTTTTCATATTCTTAATTCTATATTTCCAGTTTAAATCAGTAATTGGAGCTTCACTAATTTTCTCAGGAATTATAGTCGCTTTTTCGGGTGGTTTTATTATGCTCTGGCTATATGGTCAGCCTTGGTTTATGAATTTCTCTGTTGGAGGTGTTCACATGCAAAATCTGTTTCAAATTGACACAATTAATTTAAGCGTTGCTGTTTGGGTTGGATTTATTGCTCTTTTCGGAATTGCTACCGATGATGGAGTACTTATTAGTACATATATTAAGCAAAAATTCGATCGCAAATCTCCCAAATCTGTTGCAGAAGTTAGAGCAAATATTCTGGAAGCAGGTAAAAAAAGGGTTCGTCCGGCAATAATGACAACTGCCACTACCTTAATTGCATTGCTTCCTGTTCTTACGTCTACGGGCAAAGGGTCTGACATAATGGTGCCAATGGCAGTTCCAATTTTTGGAGGTATGGTAATTGCCACTTTAAGCATTTTTGTTGTTCCGGTGTTGTATGCAATGTGGCAAGAAAAAATTATCACCATAGCTATGGTAAAAGAAATGGAGGTTAAAAATGAAGACTAAAATAATTATATTGGCTATATTGCTGGTAAGTAGTAATATTCTGTTTGCACAGGATGTTCTTGAACAATACCTTGTAACTGCTGCTAGTAATAATCCGGCATTAAAAGCAAAGTTTAATGAGTATAATGCCACATTGGA
>JASFZK010000108.1:0-40098 GCA_045267845.1 Bacteroidota bacterium
ATTTGGAAAGCTACTTCAGATGGTTATTCAATTGAGATTCGTTTAGGTTGGTCACAGCTTGGTTTTGCTCCTGGTAAAGGAAGAACAATTGGTTGGAGTCTTGGAAACAATGACTCAGACAATAACATTGGACGTGACTATCAAACTGTTTGGTATGGTAGTGGAAACAACTGGAGTGACAACTCAATTCTAGGTGATCTACAACTTAGCGGAGGACCTTACTATGTTGACGGACTAGATGAGCATGTTCTTTACAATTCTAACGTTGTTCTTTATCCTAACCCAACTGCAGGAAATGTTAATGTTCGTGCTGACGGGGATGTATTTAACTCAAACGCAGTTATTTATATTGCTGACATTACTGGCAGAGTAATTTCTCAAACAAATGCAAACTTCAAAGTTAGCAGCACTGTTCAACTAAACACTGGCGATCTTACAGTAGGTATCTACTTTGTAAACATCATTAGTGAAGACGGAAAACGTGCCGTTAAAAAACTTATGGTTCGATAATTATTGAACATTAATCTTATAAAAAGCCTGCTCGTAAAACGAGCAGGCTTTTTTTTTGAACTGCTAATTATATATTAACCTAGTATATGCAATGGAAAATCCATAACATAATAATCAGGGTTATAATAATAACAACTAAGGTATTCTTGAGATATGTGATTTTGGATATTGGATTAACTAGATCCTCTAACAATTAGCTTTGTTTTAATAACATGCTTAATGGGTTCGTAATCTGGAATATCATTTTTTATTCTATCAAGAAGTATCGACATAGCTTTTTTACCCAGGTTATATCCAAACTGATCAACAGTTGTTAATTCAGGATCACAAATTGAGCCACTCTTACTATTTTCAAATCCAACAACTTTTAGCTCTTCAGGTACATTAATACCAAGTCTCCTGGCAACCTTTAAAATACCCACCGCAGTTAAATCATTTACTGCAAATATTCCATCAGGTCGGTCAATTTTTTTAAGGATACTTTGTGATATTTTTATGGCTGATTCGAATGTATCACATGAATACACCAAATTTTTATCAAATTTAATATTATTAGATTCAAGCGCATCGATATAGCCGTTATACCTATCTTTGCCTAACAACAAGTGTTGTGGTGCCGAATAAAATGCGATTCGTCTGCACCCCCTGCTTATCAAATGCTTAACAGCATTGTAAGCTCCTGAATAATCATCAACAACCACAACATCGGCATGTAAATTATCCACGGCACGATCGTAAAAAACCAGCGGTATTTCATTATCAATTAACTGTTGGAAATGCGAAAAATCTTTTGTCTCCTTAGAGAAAGAAGCAAGCATTCCGTCAACTCTATTGCCTAGTAAAGTTTGAGTATTTAATACTTCACGCAGGTAAGATTCATTTGATTGAACAATTAATACATTGTAATTATTTTGATAGGCAACCTCTTCAATTCCATTAATTATGGTTGAAAAAAAATGATGCTCAATTTCGGGTACCAATAATCCAATTGTGTTCGTTCGACTATTTTTAAGATTTAGCGCAATTAAATTAGGCTTGTAGCCCAATAATTTAGCCAGTTCTTTTACTGCATTTCTTGTTTTAACACTAATATCCGGATGATCTTTTAATGATCGGGAAACGGTAGAGGGTGAAATACTCAGTTTTTCAGCAATATCTTTTATGGTAACCTGTCGCTTCATTATTATGATAGTATGCTTATGAAATTTGCTGCAAGTTACTAGTTTTTTACGATAAGCGAATAAGCATGGTAATTTTGGTATCTCAAGTTTAATAATATACACTTAAATATTAGCAATCGCTTTAATGAACAATGTACCTAGCGGCATGGATTGAAGCGTTAGCTTGTTGAAATACTGATGTGATTTTTGTTAGTAAAACGAGGCTGACCGAAGGAAGACACGGGATTACTTTACAAAAATACAATCAGTATGAAACAACTTTAAGCGGAAAGCCAGTAGTCCGCCCAAATAATAAAATATATAAATATACCGTTCACCATTAGATTAGAGTTTTATGAGTAAACTCAAATTTGTAACTATCTTTGCAATCATATTTTTGAAATCGTCCATGAAAAAACTAAACATATACATGCTTAAATCCTATTTAGGACCATTTGTGTTTACCTTTTTCGTAGCGCTTTTCATACTGCTACTTCAGTTTTTATGGAAATATATCGACGACTTGGTGGGCAAAGGTTTGGAGTGGTATATAATTGCGAAATTAATGTTTTATGCGTCGTCAACTTTTGTTCCGTTGGCGCTTCCGCTTGCAGTGCTACTCTCGTCGCTCATGACTTTTGGAAACATGGGCGAACATTATGAGTTGGTGGCAATGAAGGCAGCCGGAATTTCGTTACGAAAAGCAATGAGGCCATTGATAGTTCTTTCATTTATAATAAGTATTGCTGCCTTTCTATTTTCGAATTACGTGATGCCGGTTGCAAATCTTAAATTTGGATCGCTGCTCTACGACGTGCGACAGCAAAAGTTGGCATTTAATATTAGTGAGGGAATATATTATTACGGGCTTGAGGGCTACGTAATTAGGGTTGGCAAAAAGGCCAAGGATAACAAAACTATTTATGATGTAAAGATTTATAATCATTCAAAAAATCAAGGTAACCTAATGGTTACAACTGCTGAAAGCGGAACTATGCAGCTATCAGAAAACCAAAAAAATCTAATATTCACACTTTATAATGGTTATCGTTTTAGTGAGATTACAAACGTTGCGAGATATAGGGTAAATCGGCCTTTCGAGTCGGTTAAATTTGACAAGCAGGTATTAAATTTCGATTTGTCGCAATTTCAGTTGAGTCGAACAAATGAGGATTTGTTTAAAACTCACTATTCGATGCTTAATATTGAACAGCTAAATCATTCCATCGATTCGTTGAGTAGTAACTTGGTGGCTACAAGCGGTAAGTTTTATAAAAATTTTATTGGTAGGTATCCGCAATTAAAAATAGCTGATTCATTACTAGCTGATGCCAATGACACCACTAATCGTCAATTGAGAGATACAATATTACTACCGCTAATTGATAATTTTGAATTGGTTGATAAAGCTGATATTCTGGAAATTGCACTCAGGGGAGCACGTTCTGCCAAAGAAGGTGTACTTAGATCAAGTAATAATTTGGAAACACGAAAGAAAATTATAACAAAGCACGAAGTTGTTTGGCATCAGAAATTTAAATTGTCAATTGCTTGCTTCATTTTCTTTTTTATTGGGGCTCCACTTGGTGCTATTATTCGCAAGGGTGGTTTGGGGCTTCCTGTAGTTATATCAGTTCTGTTTTTTGTGCTTTATCATGTTGTTTCGATGATGGGCGAAAAGGCAGTTAAAACTGGCGAAATGAATGTTGTTTTTGGCCTATGGCTATCAACATTAATTGTGTTGCCACTGGGATTATTTCTTACATATAAAGCCACAGCCGATGCCCAGTTAATGGATACCGATAGTTGGAGTAAATTCTTTAAAAAGTTCAAAAAGAAAACTGATCAATGAGTGGTAAACTAAACATTCTTTTTATTTGTAATAAATCGCCATGGCCACCTCATGAGGGCGGACCCATTGCCATGAATAACTTAATTGAAGGAACTTTAGCAGCAGGGCACAATGTTAAAGTACTGGCCATTAACACAAATAAGTATAATGTTGACCCGGTTAATATCCCTGAAAAATACAAAAAACTAACTGGCATCGAGCTTGTTTACATAGATTTGGGAATAGTACCCATCAAGGCATTTCTGAATTTATTTACAGGAAAATCGTACCATGTTGAAAGGTTTATTTCGGATGACTTTAGAAAAAAACTAACCCAAATATTATCAAACCAAAAGTATGATATTGTTCAAATTGAAACCCTTTTCATGTCACCTTACATTGATACAATCAGGCAGTTTTCGGATGCCTCGATAGTATTGCGTGCACATAATATTGAACATTTAATATGGAAACGAGTTGCTTCGATTACAAAAAATCCAATAAAAAAAGCTTATCTAACTCATCTTGCCAACACCCTCGAAGTTTATGAAAAAGGTATTCTGAATAAGTACGATGGTATAATTCCAATATCATCAAAAGATGAGGTATTTTTTAAGAGTGAATCTACCAAGCCTGTTACAACAGTTTCTTTTGGTGTTGATACTAATAAATTAGAAAGTAATTCCATTTCGAAAAAAGAGCATTCATTATTTCATATTGGTGCCATGAACTGGATACCCAACGAGGAAGGTATTCGTTGGTTTTTGGAAAATGTTTGGCCTAAAGTTAATATTGAACTTCCGGAGTTAAAACTGTATTTGGCTGGTAGAGAAATGCCAGAATGGTTAACAAACCTAAAAATAAAAAACGTTGTTGTAGTTGGTGAAGTGCCCGATGCTTATGAATTTATTAATTCGCACACAATTTCAATAGCTCCATTATTTTCGGGAAGTGGCATACGCATTAAAATTATTGAAAGTATGGCTCTTGGTAAAGCTGTGATTTCGACAACAATTGGCGCCGAGGGAATTAGCTACACAAACAATGAAAACATTATGATTGCTGATGATGCTAATTCGTACTTTGAATCAATTAAAAAATTATATACTGATGTTGAAAAGGGTACCCATATTGGTGAAAATGCTCGTGCTCTAATTTTTGAAGAACACAACAATACTAATCTGATTAAAAAGATGATCCAGTTTTATCGTAGCATTTTATGATATGTATTACCCAAACTCAACTATCTTTGCAGCTTATCAGGTTTTTAACCTTTGCAAGTTATGAGAATTTTTGTACTACTTTCAAGAGTACCCTATCCTCTGGAGAAAGGTGACAAACTACGTGCCTTTAATCAGATAAGGGAACTTGCAAAAAGCAATACCCTCATATTGTGCGCCTTAAATCCTGATGCAGATCTTGACAAACAGAAAGCATTTAGCGAGCTACAGCCTTATTGCCACTCCATTAATTTTTTAGACTTACCATCACACATGCGATTATGGAATATGGTGAAAGCATTTTTTGGAAGAATCCCAATTCAAGCAGGTTATTTTTATAATACAAAAGCTGCCAAGGAAATAAACAGACTTGTCGAAACTTACAATCCCGATCATATTTACTGTCAGTTCATCAGAACTACTGAATATGTGAAAAATATGGATATCAAAAAAACTCTTGATTATCAGGATGTACTTTCATACGGCATAAAACGAAGACTAAAAGACATTTCGATTTTCAAGAAACCATTTTTTAAGATGGAGTACAATAGGCTTCTAAGTTATGAGAATAAAGTATTTGATATATTTGATAATAAAACTATCATATCCATCCCTGATAAAAAACTAATTCCTCACAAAAGAAAGGATGAAATATATGTTATTCCCAATGGTGTAGACCACTCTTTTTTCAAACCTTTAAACAGAGAAAAAACTGTTGATGTTGTATTTACGGGTAACATGGCATATCCACCAAATGTTGATGCTGCCGAGTTTTTAATAAAAAATATAATGCCAATTGTTTGGAAGAAATTACCATCCACAAGTGTACTACTTGCAGGAGCAAGTCCGGTAAAAAAAGTGTTGGCTTTAAAATCGAAACTGGTTAAAGTAAGTGGATGGATGGATGACATAAGAGATTCATACTCATCGGCACAACTTTTTATTGCACCAATGCGAATTGGAACAGGGTTACAGAATAAATTACTCGAGGCTATGTCGATGAAAATACCATCCATAACAACACCACTGGCCAATGATGCTTTACAGGCCAAAGACGAAGAAGAAATCCTTATTGGCTGTGATGCTCATGAACTTGCCTACCGTATTATCGAGCTTCTGAACAACAAAAAACTTTACGAAACTATTGCTCAAAATGGGTACGAGTTTGTTCATAATAACCATAGTTGGGAAAAAGCAACCCAGAAACTAAATGAAATTATCAATAACAATTAATATATGATTAGGGACCTGGTATTACATAATAGAAGTTATCGCAAATTTCATAATGATAAAAAAGTTACAACGAAACAGTTAGTACAACTTATTGATTTAGCCAGAAACACTCCTTCATCAAAAAACAAGCAGCCATTAAAATATATACTTTTAACTGAAGATGAGGATGAGGATGTTAATTTTGTGGCAAACCAATTAAAATGGGCGAAATTTTTAACGGACTGGGATGGACCAAACAACAGTGAGAAACCACCAGCATACATTATAATGTTATTGGATAAAGATATAAACCCACAAGCCGATATAGATGCTGGAATTGCAGCACAAACTATACTCCTTGGGGCAGTTGAAGAAGAGCTTGGCGGATGCATTATCAGATCGATAAACCGCGATACTTTATCAAAGTACTTTAATCTCGCATCAAATCTACAAATCATTCAGGTTATTGCCATTGGTTATCCAAACCAAACTGTTGAATTAACAGTGCCTGTGAACGCAAATTCGGTAACATATTACGAAGACAGCAATGGAACTCATTATGTGCCAAAGCGTAAACTTGAGGATATAATAATTATTCCTAACAAAATTTCTTCAAATAGTTAGCATTAAACAAAGGACTAAGGTTAACTAAAATAATTTCTGAATCCGAATCAATATTTCTTTACATATTTCCTATTTCTAAACTGTTGAAATTAGTACTTTTGCAGTTAATATTTTGAGTTAAGCTATGATACAAAAGCCATCAATACCAAAAGGGACAAGAGACTTCTCGCCGGAACAAACCATGAGGAGAAACTACATTTTTGATACCATAAGATCTGTATTTCAAAAATATGGATATCTGCCAATTGAAACTCCCGCCATGGAAAACCTTACAACGCTAATGGGTAAATACGGTGAAGAGGGTGATAGACTATTATTTAAAATTCTTAACTCGGGAGACTTTTTAAAGAAAACCAATATTGAAGATTTTGAATCTCCAAATCTTAATAAATTAACTACCAAAATTAGTGAAAAAGGATTACGATACGATCTCACTGTTCCCTTTGCACGCTATGTTGTTCAAAACAGAAATGATATTACTTTTCCATTTAAACGATATCAAATTCAACCTGTATGGCGTGCCGACAGACCTCAAAAAGGAAGATATCGTGAGTTTTATCAGTGCGATGCTGATGTTATAGGAAGCAACTCGCTAATAAATGAAGTTGAGTTAGTTTTGATAATTGATGAGGTTTTTACCAAATTTGGTATTGATACAATTATAAAAATTAACAACAGAAAAATCCTGAGTGGAATTGCCGAAGTTATTGGTGAGCCCGATAAAATAATTGATATTACAGTTGCCATTGATAAGCTCGAAAAAATAGGATTAGATAAAGTTAATGAGGAGCTACTGGAAAAAGGCCTTTCAAAACAGGCAATAGAAAAACTTCAGCCAATTCTAAATCTGGAAGGAATATTAAGAGACAAATTCCCAAAACTTCAAGAAATCCTTAAAGATTCAAAAATTGGGATGGAAGGCATTGCCGAAATAATGGAAGTATTAATCCACCTAAAAGAAGTAGGATTAAATAATAAATGGAGCTTTGATTTAACCTTGGCTAGAGGACTAAATTATTACACAGGTGCAATTATTGAGGTTGTGGCAAAAGATGTAAAAATAGGAAGTATCTGTGGTGGGGGAAGGTATGATGACCTCACGGGTATTTTCGGCTTACCTGACACATCAGGAGTTGGAATTTCGTTTGGTGCTGATCGTGTTTATGATGTACTAACAGAGTTAAACCTTTTCCCAAAAAGTAGTATGATAACTACTAAAGTAATGTTTGTTAACTTTGGTAAAGAAGAAGAAAAATACTGTTTGAAACTTATCAAAAAAGTTCGTGAAGCTGGAATTAGTGCTGAACTCTATCCTGATGCTGTAAAAATGAAAAAGCAAATGAAATATGCTGATCAAAAATCGATACCATCAGTATTACTAATTGGTGAAGAGGAAATGAAGTCAGAATTATTCACCCTTAAAAATATGAACTCTGGCGAACAGCAGAAGGTTAACTTAGAGCAACTCATTTCAATATTAAAAGATTAAATCCAAAGCTATGCTAGCAACAATCCATAAAATTACTCCAAAGAAATTGACATTTATTACAATTTTTACAATTTTAAAAAGAAACTATAATCTAGAGTTATCTTTGGAATCGGAGAATAGGATAAAGTTATGTCGTGATTATCTTGATAAAAAAACAAAAGATCAGGATACCCCAACTTACGGAATAAACACTGGATTTGGTTCCTTATATAACAAAAGTATTTCGCAGGAAGATTTGGGGAAATTACAAGAAAATCTTGTTAAATCGCACGCATGTGGAATAGGCGATGAAGTGCCACAGGAAGTTGTTAAACTTATGATATTGCTCAAAATACAATCATTATCATATGGCCACTCAGGAGTTCAAGTGTCAACAGTACAAAGGTTAATTGATTTTTTCAATAATGATGTTATTCCTGTTGTTTACCAATTAGGATCCCTCGGAGCATCGGGCGATTTGGCACCACTGGCACATATGTCGTTGCCTTTATTGGGACTTGGCGAAGTATATTACAAAGGTGTTAAAATTGCTTCTAGCAACGCACTTAAACAACTTGGGTTTAAGCCTGTTACTTTGCAATCAAAAGAAGGTTTAGCCTTGCTAAATGGCACACAATTTATGAGTGCATATGGTGTTTTTTCATTATTAAAAATATTCCGCCTTTCAGAATTGGCTGATATAATTGGAGCCATTTCTCTTGATGCTTATGATGGTAGAATTGAACCGTTTTTTGACGAGATTCATCAAATTCGTCCACATCTTGGTCAAATACAAACAGCCAAACGTATAAGAGGTCTACTTGAAGGAAGCGAACTTATTGTACAAGATAAAGAGCATGTTCAAGACCCTTATTCGTTCAGATGTATTCCGCAGGTACACGGGGCTTCAAAAGACACAATTAATTACATAAGTACTGTTTTTTCGGTTGAGATAAATTCTGTAACCGACAATCCTACAATTTTTCCTGATAAAGATCTAATAATTTCTGGAGGTAATTTTCACGGACAACCACTTGCTATCGCTCTTGATAGTATGGCTATTGCTGCTGCAGAATGGGGAAATATTTCGGAGAGAAGAACTTATCAGCTAATAAATGGGAAAAGAGGATTGCCACCATTTTTAGTTGCAAACCCAGGTTTAAACTCAGGTTTTATGATTCCACAGTATACTGCCGCATCAATTGTAAGTCAAAACAAACAGCTTTGCACTCCGGCATCTGTAGATTCCATTGAGTCATCACAAGGGCAAGAAGATCACGTAAGTATGGGAGCCAATGCTGCAACAAAAGCATATAAGGTTGTTCAAAATTTAGAACGTATTTTGGCAATTGAATTATTTAATGCTGCTCAGGCCATGGATTTTAGAAAACCTAAAAAGTCATCACCGGTATTAGAAAGCTTCCTTTCACAGTTCAGAGAATCAGTTAAATTTATAGAGGAAGACAGAATTATGCATTATGAGATTGAAAAAACAATTACGTTTTTACGCAAAGTGGAGTTTGATTTAACAGATGCTTTGATTGAAGGTATTTAAACCAATCTATTTAGTGCGTTATATAAATACTATTCCATTTTTCATATCTCTTTTTCCTTTCTACTTCGTTAAAATTATTAACCATAGCTAACTATGCTTACAAATTTTGCCTTATATAAAGAAAAAATAGCTGCAAAATATTTGAAATACTATTTAAAGAACACACTAATCAAATATCATTTTATACGGCCTTTCAATTGCCTCACTAAGTTGGGGGATGGATATATATTTGCTTTCGCGACGATATTCACGACCTTCAAAAAATAATAGTAGAGTTGGATTTGCAAAAATACTATACTCAGCTGGTAATGCAGGATGTTTTTGTGAATTTACAAATGCAAGTTTAATCTCAGGAAAACTATCATCAACCATCTTCTGTACTTTTGGACGCAAACTAACACAAGGAGCGCAATTATCGCTATAAAAATAAATAATCACAGCTGCTTCATTTGCAACGAGCCCATTAATTTCTTCTATACTAGTAAATTCATTAGTCATGGCAGATATTTATGTACAATTAAATTAAGTAAAATAAGGTCTGTTAAAACCGCGCAAAAATAACTAATTTTGCAAATCAAATAGTATTAATTATGTCAAAAATAAGAATTGCAATTAACGGCTTTGGTAGAATTGGCAGAGTAACTTTCAGAAGGATCCAAGAAAATAATAATATGGAAGTTATTGCAATAAATGATATCACCGACCCGGCAAACCTAGCACATTTATTAAAATATGATTCTGTGCAACGCGCGTTTAATGGGACTATTGAGCACAACGGTAATCATATTATTGTTAATGATAAAAAAATTATTGTGCTTCGTGAGCCCAATCCTGCAAAGTTACCTTGGAAAGACCTTAAAATAGATATTGTTATTGAGTCAACTGGCATGTTTGCTGATCGTGAAAATGCAATTAAACATGTTGAACAATCTGGTGCTAAAAAAGTGATAATATCTGCACCAGCAAAGGGTGAGCAAAACGATGTAAACTATGTTGTATTGGGGGTTAATGATGAAATAATAAATCACGATGATGTAATTATTTCAAATGCATCATGCACAACAAACAATGTGGCTCCATTAATAAAAATACTTGATGAAAATTGGGGTATTGATAAAGCATTTATTACAACTGTTCACTCATACACTAAGGATCAAAATTTAGTTGATGGGCCTCACAAAGATTGGCGGAGAGGACGTGCCGCTGCATATTCAATTGTACCAACAACTACCGGTGCAGCAAAAGCAGCTACAAAAATATTCCCTCATTTAAAAAATAATCTTGGAGGAGCAGGTTTTAGAGTTCCTGTACCTGATGGCTCACTCACTGATTTAACGTGTACGCTAAAAAAGTCAACCTCTGTTGATGAAATTAATAATGTATTTAAAATAGCTGCTGAAGGTCAGATGAAAGGAATTTTAGAATATACTAACGATCCAATAGTTTCTGTGGATGTTATTGGAAATACACACTCAGCAGTTTTCGATGCCAACTTAACAGCCGTACTAGGTGATAAAAATAAGTTAGTTAAAGTTGTGGCCTGGTATGATAATGAGATGGGTTATTCGAGTAGGTTAGTAGAACTAATTGAAAAATTTGTTTAATAGTGTTATACATTTAGCCTTTAAAATACTTCAAACTCATTTTACCATCTTCAAAAACACCATAGGAGAAATGTGTAAGCCAATCACCTAGTATCATAATTTCGGTATTATCTCCTATTTTTTCGAGTACTGGAATATGCCTATGTCCAAAAATAATAAATTCAATTTCAGGATTATCAATTATTTTGCGTTTTGCATACTGTACAAGCATCTCATCTTCAAACTTAACACGATTCTCGGGTTTACCTTCTCTAATAATATTTGCATATCTGCTTTTACGAGAAAAATACAATCCCATCCAGAGGACAATATCTGGATGTAACAGTTTAAGTAAAAATTGATTAGGTTTAAACTCAAAAACCTTTTTTAAGATTTTATAACCAGTATCACCAGGGCCTAATCCATCACCATGTGCAAGTAAAAACTTATGCCCGTCAATTTCACGAATGACAGGTTTACGGTGTAGCTCAACATTAATTTCAGTATTAAAATAATCGAAAGCCCATATGTCATGATTGCCTCTAAAAAGATGCACAGGTATGCCCTTATCAGTAATTTCGGCAAGCTTACCTAACAACCTTACGTATCCCTTTGGGATAACATGCTTGAATTCGAACCAAAAATCAAATATATCACCCATGAGGAAAATCTCAGTGGCATCCTTGGATACTAAATCCAACCAACGCACAAATTTTTTCTCTCTAATCAGGCTACTCTGATAATCTGGAATTCCCAAATGAAAATCAGATGCAAAATATATTTTAGTTTTTTTCAAGGGTAAACGTTATTTCTTAACAATACCTACACTTCTTTAACCAAATCCTTAATTAAAGTAATTAGTTTAGGTGTAACTCTTGCAACAGCATCTATTACTTCCTGATGTGAAATCTCGATAATTTTTCCTGCAACACCCAAGTCAGATATTACTGAAACAGCAAAAATAGGCAATCCCATATGACGAGCAACAATTACTTCTGGCACTGTTGACATACCAACAGCATCTGCACCAAGAGTTCTTATATATCTATATTCGGCAGGCGTTTCATAAGTTGGCCCACTAACTGCAGCATAAACCCCAGTTTTATAGTTTATACCTTGATATCGAGCTATTTTTTTTGCAGCACTTAATAATCTTTTGTCATAAGCCTCACTCATATCAGGAAAACGTGGCCCATGTTCATCTATATTGGCTCCAATCAGCGGATTTGGCAATAGATTTACATGATCTGTGATAAACATAATATCACCAACTTCAAAATTCTCATTAACACCACCGCTTGCATTGGAAACGAATAAGCTATTAATCCCAAGTAGTTTCATCACTCTAACTGGCAAAGTAACCTCCTGCATATTATATCCTTCGTAAAAATGAAATCGACCATGCATGGCAACAACATCTACCCCATTAAGTTTACCAAATATTAATTGGCCAAGATGACCTTTAACAGTTGAAACGGGAAAGTTAGGTATTTCGGCATATGGAATTTTAATATACGCATCAATTTCGTTGGCTAGATCACCTATTCCTGATCCAAGTATTATCCCAACCTTAGGAACTGTTGTTATTTTTTTATTGATGTAATTTACTGCTTCTTCTATTCTCTGTAACATACTTTTCTATTTGATTTGAAAAATTTTGCTTATCAACTCCATGTAATTTTACTTCAATTGGAATGTAAAACAAGGGTAGCTCTTCCAGCTCGCAAATATATTCAGATTTAATCAACCGCATGGCATCTTTTTCGGTTGTAATAATTATTTTATTTTGAGTGAACTCATCATTAAATGTTTTTGAAACAGTCTGAAGGTCTTTTTTGCTGTATGTATGATGATCCGGGAAATCGATAACTAGCAATTCCATACACATATCACGTAAATATTCTTGTAATGGGTATGAATTTGCTATGCCGCAAAATAGTACGATAGTATTAATATTTTTTTTAACTATCTCTTTTTTAAACCCTGGAAATGTAACGAGTTTGCCATATTTAAGATATGAGAAGTAAAGTGATTGATGACTTTCAGGTTTTAATATGGATTTTATTCTACGACGAGTAATGGGAGATAGAACTTTATATGTTTTTGTAACAATTATTATATCAGCACGTTTAGCTTGTGAAACCACATCACGCAAAGTACCAGCGGGAATAAGATAATCTTCCATATAAAGTCGATGAAAATCAGTCAACAAAATGGACAATCCAGGTTTAACATAACGATGCTGAAACGAATCATCTAATAAAATCGCATCAAGATTATAATCATCCTGTAATAAATTACTTATTCCTATGCGTCTATCTTCACAAACAGCTACAGTTAATGAATCGGGAAATTTATTGTGATATTGCATTGGCTCATCACCAATTTCCATATGGCCTGAGTTTTGATTCGCAACAAAATAGCCTTTGGTATTTCGTCCGTAACCACGACTAAGTACTGCAAGCTTTTTATTATCGGAGAGTAGCCTTATTAGGTACTCAACCATAGGAGTTTTACCAGTGCCACCAAGACTAAGATTACCAACCCCAATAACGGGTATTGGAAACGATTTCGACTTCAAAATATTGACATTAAACATCCAATGCCGTAGTCGAACCACAAGCCCATAAATACTTGCAAAAGGTATTAAAAATACTTTCCAGAAATCCATATTCAATAAAAAAAGTACTTGTTTTGTTAAATCCGACCAGATTCTTTTTCCAATAATTTATTTTTGTACCAGTCTTATAAAAATTTTGTCTAAATTACATTTTTTTCTTTAAAGAACATATACATACAAACGAAAATATTATGCTTATTGGAGATATTACAAATTATTTGGAACAACTTGCTCCGCTTGCCTTACAGGAATCATTTGACAACTCGGGTTTGCTTATTGGTACTAAAGAAAGTGTTTTAAACAAAATACTTATAACACTAGACGTAAGTGAGGAAGTTATAATGGAGGCTGTAAAAAAAGATTGTAATCTTATTATTGCCCATCATCCCATAATTTTTAAAGGTTTAAAAAAACTAACCAACAGTAATTTAACTGAGAAACTTGTTGTAATGGCCGTAAAATCTGACATAGCCATATATGCAATTCACACAAACCTAGACAATGTAACCGGAGGAGTAAATAGCATATTGGCACAAAAATTAGGGCTAATAAATACTAGAATTCTTTCACCTAAAAACGGAGGTTTAAATAAGATTGTGTGTTTTTGCCCTTCGGAATATACTGAAAGAATTCAAAATGCAATGTTTATTTCTGGTGCAGGCAATATTGGAAATTACGACAGTTGTAGCTATATATCTTCGGGTATTGGAACTTTTAAACCTTTGCAAGGTAGCAACCCATTTGTTGGAGAAAAAGATCATCTTCATGAAGAAAAAGAAAACCGCATAGAAGTTATTGTTCCAACGCATAATCTTAACAAGGTTGTTGAAGCGATGATTGTTGCTCATCCTTACGAGGAACCTGCATTTGATATATATACATTAAGCAATACTAATAACACTGTGGGAAGTGGATTAATAGGTGAGCTTGAGGAATCAATTCCAATTGAAGAATATTTAAATACTGTAAAAAAAGTGCTTGGCACAAAATATATTAAACACAATAAACTGATTGGAAGACCTGTAAAAAATGTTGCAATTTGTGGGGGCAGTGGTGCTTTTTTGATTGATGTAGCAGCACGAAATAATGCCGATGTTTTTATTACTGGTGATATTAAATATCATGAGTATTTTGAACATGCTGGAAACATGACAGTTGCAGATGCTGGACATTATGAAACAGAACATCCTGTAAAAGAATTAATATATGCGTTATTAAAGGAAAAATTTCCTAATTTTGCACTCCAAATTTCAGAAGAGAGTGCTAACCCCATTTCTTTTTTGTAATAAACTGAAAATAACGTTATTATGGCTAAAGCAAAAGTTACAAAAGACGAAGATGTTAGTGTTGAACAAAAACTAATTGCACTATATACCTTACAAGAGATCGACTCACAGATCGATAAAATAAAAATTATCAGAGGTGAACTACCCCTTGAGGTAGAAGATCTTGAAGATGAACTTGCAGGATTGGAAACTCGCATTTCAAATTTTCATAACGAAATAGGAGATTTTGATAATTTAATTCTTGAGCAAAAAGGCGCAATAAAGGATAGTGAGGCCTTGATTATTAAGTACAAGGATCAGCAAATGAATGTTAGAAATAACAGAGAATATGATTCACTTACAAAGGAACTTGAATTTCAAACATTGGAAATTGAACTCTCTGAAAAAAAGATTAAAGAAGTAATATATAAAATTGAGCTTACGAATAAAGAGGTTGAAATTTCAGAAGAAAAGCTTAAAAATAAAAAACTCGATCTTGAAGCAAAAAATAAAGAGTTGAGTGACATTGTAAAAGAAACTGTACTAGAAGAAGAAAAACTAATCAATAGATCATCTGACAATGAAAATTTCATTGAAGATAGATTATTAACTGCATATAAGCGTATTAGAAAAAGTGCTCGCAACGGACTTGCTGTGGTTCAAATTGAAAGAGATGCTTGTGGCGGTTGTTTTAACAAAATCCCACCTCAACATCAATTGGATATTAGAGTTCATAAGAAAATCATTGTTTGTGATTATTGTGGACGTATACTTGTTGACAAAGAGGTTGTTGATCTTGTTGAAGAAAGCATGAAAAAATAGCTTTCATTTAGGAATTAAAATAGAAGGAGTGTGGTTATCGCACTCCTTTTTTTGTACTTTTACATTTGAGATGTTTAAATTTACAGTTATATTTTTTTCTATTATAATCCTGACAATCAATACTCAGGCTCAATCAGTTATTATTAATAAAAACTGTAAAATTGCTTACTCAAATATATTATCATTAAAATTTGATGATGCTCAAAAAATAATTGAAGAGGAAAAAGACACAAATCCAGACAATCTTTTTATCCCATATCTTGAAAACTACATCGACTTTCTAAAAGTTACCATAAGCGAGGATGAAAACCTTTTCAAAGAACTTGAACAAAAAGTTAATGATCGAATAAAACAGATTGAGAAACTAAATGACACATCAGTATTCAAAAAATATTTAATTGGTAATATTAATCTGCAATGGGCAACTGTACGAGTAAAATTTGGTGAATATGCCACTGCAGCTTTTGAAATAAACAAAGCATACCGTTTGCTAGTATCAAACCAGGATAGGCATCCCAATTTTATGCCTAACTCAATCACCCTTGGAATTCTTCATATAATGATTGGGATTATTCCTGATTCGTACAATTGGATTTTAAACCTGTTATCAATGCAAGGAGATGTAACTCAGGGTCAGGATGAATTGAAGTCAGCATTTAATCAGTGCGAAATTAACTCCGAATATAATTTTCTAAAGGCTGAAGTATTATTTTACATGGGGATGATAAACCTTAGCCTTAATCCAGATCCTAAATTTGGCAATTACTTATTATCCAAACTCGAAGACATGGATAACAATAACTTATTATTGACCTATCTGGCAATTAACACAAATATGAAAATGGGGTATAACGAGAATGCCTTATCCTTCTTTTCAACAATTGACACAGCACAAAATTATTATCCCTTTTTCTATTTAAATTATTTGCATGGTGAATGTTTTTTAAGGGATATGAATAGTACTATGGCAACACAACAATTCAATATATTCACAACAAATTTTACTGGTGAAAATTATATTAAACGCGCATGGCAGAAAACTGGTTGGGCAGCACTTATGATTGGCGATACTGCAACTTACCATAAGGCAATGAAGAAAGTATTGGTTAGCGGTAATACAAGTATTGATGCTGATAAGAATGCTGAAAGCGTTGCAAAAAGTGAAATTATCCCTAATATTCAACTCTTGAAAAGCAGAATATTATTTGATGGGGGATATTATATTAAGGCTCAAAATATACTTGCTAATATTAATTATACTAGTCTTTCGTTGAAGGAAAAAGTTGAAGTAAATTATAGATATGGTCGAATATCACAAAGAATAAAAAAAATTACTAATGCCAAAAAATATTATAAACTAACCATTGAAACAGGGAGTTCGTTTCCTACATATTTTGCAGCAAATTCGGCATTGTTACTCGGTAATATTTATGAAGTTGAAAATGATACAATTCGTGCAGCACATTATTACAATATTTGCCTTGATATGAATTTTAATCAGTATCGAAATAGCATTAGGGGTAAAGCAAAGCAAGGCCTAGTGCGTGTAACTAGATGATTTGACCTCAATAATAATTCTGTAATTTGATAGTACATTAAAATCATATCCAACCGTTTACTAACCCATCTAAAGAATTTCTTAAGTCGAGTTATTAACAATTATTGCGAGTTATCATTTGTTAATATGTTAAAAACTGGGAATAAGTTACCCCAAACATCCTTTTTTTAAAGCAAATCGTCAAAATTATCACAAATAAGTGATGTTGATAACGTAACCTTTTTTCCACAAAGTGGTATAAGGTGGTAGATATTGTGAAAAAGTGGTAAATAGTTAGTACTTTTGAGCCATAATTCTGTTATTTATAATGATTGACATACTAGGCACATACGAATGTAAAATTGATGCAAAAGGAAGGTTCATGTTTCCTTCTGCATTTAAATTACAATTAGGTGATGCCAAAAATGCTGGTATGGTTATCAAGCGAAGCATATTTAAAAAATGCCTCGAGCTATTTCCCAAAGAAAACTGGCAACATGAGTCGGGGATGGTGAGTAGGTTAAACATGTTTAAAAAAAAGAATGCAGAATTTGTAACAAAGTTTATGGCTGGTGTAAAACCTCTTGAATTTGATGTAACCGGAAGGTTACTAATTCCGAAGGATCTTATTTCGTTTAGCGGAATCACCAAAGAAATTGTACTTGCATCAGGCGCAAACCGTATTGAAATCTGGGACAAAGCAGCTTATGAAAAAGCTGTTGATTATGATCCGGATGATTTTGCCGACTTGGCAGAAGAAGTTATGGGTGAGTTTGAAAATCAATAAAAAACTATGTATCACGATCCGGTTCTATTACAAAAGAGTGTAGAAGGACTTAACATTAACCCAAATGGGAATTATGTTGATGTTACTTTTGGCGGTGGCGGGCACTCAAGAGCAATACTCAACAATCTTGAAAATGGGAAGCTGATTGCTTTTGACCAAGATGCTGATGCACTAAAAAACACAATTGATGATGAACGCTTCGTGCTGATTAATCACAATTTCCAGTTTTTAAAAAATTTCCTAAGACTCCATAAAATATCTGAAGTTGATGGTATTCTCGCAGACCTTGGAGTATCATCACATCAATTTGATGTACCCGAACGTGGGTTTTCAATAAGATTTGATGCGCCGCTTGATATGCGAATGAGCAAAAATCAACCAGTAAAAGCCAGTGATATTGTTAATACATATTCAGAAGAAGAGCTTAAAAGATTGTTCAAGGATTACGGAGAAATAAAGAATAGTGGCTGTTTCTCAAGGGCAATTATAGAAACACGTGAGACAAATCCAATTAGCACAACAACTCAACTAATAGATTGTGTGCGAAAATGTTTTCCCAATCACAAAAGAAATAAATTTTTAGCACAGGTATTTCAAGCATTACGCATTGAAGTAAATGATGAGATGCAAACGTTAAAACTTTTACTGGAACAAGCCAATGAATTATTGGCACCTGGAGGAAGATTAGTAGTAATATCATATCATTCACTCGAAGACAGGCTTGTAAAGAACTTCATAAGATCAGGAAATTTTAAAGGAATAGTTGAAAAAGATTTTTTTGGGAATCCAATTGTTAGCTTTAAACAAATTACACGAAAACCAATAATGCCAGATGAAATAGAAATAAATAAAAATAGCAGAGCCAGAAGTGCAAAACTTAGAATAGCTGAGAAAATATAAAAATGTCGCCTAAATCAAATAAAATAATAACGCCCCAAGTTGAGGAACCGGTTGAACAAAAACCCATTAAAAAAAATGGTCGTTTTGCAGTAGCTTTTAATGAAGTACTTGGTGGTGATTTACTATCGACTGGCACTTTCAAATTCCTACGATTCCTATTATTCCTTGCTTTTCTTGCATTTTTCTACATCGCCAATAATTATTATGCCGAAAATAACATACGTGAAATAAACAAACTTCGAAAAGAGCTTAAGGAACTGCGTTACGAATATATAAACGTAAAAACAAAGCTATTGCAAATAGAAAAACAATCGCAAATAGCCAAGACTCTTGAAAAAAGCGGAATAAAAAAGAATAACCAACCTGTTAAAATACTTGAAGTTAAATGACCGACATTAAGAAAGACATATTGTGGAGAGTTTATCTTATGTATTTCGGCATACTTATTTTTGGTATGGCAATTATTGGGAAAATAGTTTACATACAGTTTAAAGAGGGGGCCGCTCTTACGGCAAAAGCACAAACACAAGAATTGAAAGTGTTTGATTTGGAAGCAAATCGTGGTAATATTCTTGATAATACAGGCAATCTACTTGCCACATCAGTACCAATTTTTGAAGTTCGTTTCGATGTTTCATCGCCACACATTAGTGATAAACTATTCAGAAGCAAAATTGATTCAATTGCATATGGGTTATCTAAAATTTTAAATAAATCACAATACAAATTAAAAACATCTCTAACAAAAGCGCGAAATAAAGGAAACCGATATTTCTTAATAAAAAGGAATGTAACCTATGATCAGCTAAAACAAATACGTGAATTACCAATATTTCGAAATGGTAAATATAGGGGCGGATTAATTACAATTCAGAAAACAAGAAGAGCAAAACCCTACAATGAGCTAGCTGCCCGAACAATAGGTTATGTTAACGAAACCGAAAATCTATTTGTTGGTTTAGAAGGCGCGTATACAAAAGTACTTACGGGTACTGATGGCAAACAGGTTATGCGCCGAATAAATCATGGCGACTGGATTCCAATACATGATGAAAATGAAATCGAACCACGTGATGGCCTCGACATTGTATCAACAATAAATATTAACATACAAGATGTTGCTGAGCATGCACTTTTAAGACAACTACTGGAACACAAGGCTTTTCAAGGCTGTGCAATTGTAATGGAAGTTGGCACAGGCAAGATAGTTGCCATTGCAAACCTAAGGTACGACAGTAGCGATGCTAAATACAAAGAAACTTACAATTATGCCATCGGCGAAAGCATAGAACCTGGTTCTACATTTAAGCTGGCTTCAATACTTGCCGCTCTGGAAGATAACAAAACTAAACTTACCGATAGCTTGTTTACCGGCGAAGGTTATACAACATATTATCGTAGGGCGATGCGTGATGTTCATAAAATTGGTAATGGTAGAATTACCGTTAGAGATGCATTTGAACAATCATCAAATGTTGGCATTTCACGAATGATTTACGAAAGCTACAAAGAACACCCTGAAGAATTTGTAAACAGACTTTACGCCATGTCGCTCAATGAAAAGCTTGGCGTAGAACTCAAGGGTGAGGGGAAACCAAGAATAAAACATCCTTCAAAAAAGAAAACTTGGTATGGCACATCATTACCATGGATGTCCATTGGTTACGAACTAACAATCACACCATTACAAACGCTTACTTACTACAATGCCATTGCCAACAACGGAGTAATGGTTAAGCCAATGTTTGTGTCTGAGATAAGAGAAGGCGGAACAGTTATTGAGAAGTTTAATACCGAAATCATCAACGAAAAAATGGTATCACAATCAACTGTTGATTCGGCAAAATCATTACTTGAAGGCGTGGTTGAACGCGGAACAGCCAAACGTGCATTTAAAAATAGCCCCTATAAAGTTGCTGGTAAAACAGGTACTGCACAAATAGCTGTGGGTGGCAAATACAATAAAACAAATTATAACGCATCGTTTGTGGGATACTTTCCGGCTGACAATCCTGTATTCTCAGCAATAGTTGTTATCAACAATCCAAGTAGTGGAAAATATTACGGTGGTAGCGTAGCAGCTCCAGTATTTAAAGAAATAGCTGATAACTTATACTCCACCTCCATTGCCATCGAAAACAATAATGGTTTAGCCATCGACAGCATAATAATTCCCATTCCTAAAAAACCAGTTTGGACAAATGATATTAAGTCAATTTATGCAAGTTTAGAGATTGATAACGATGTTAGGTTCCCGGTAACGGGAGATTGGATGACTGCAAATAATAATGAAAGCGATATAATCTTCGATGAAGTCACCTTTAGACAAAATCTAGTACCAAACGTTGTTGGCATGAAAGCAAAAGATGCTATTTATCTACTGGAAAACAGTGGTCTTCAAACGTCAATATCAGGAAAAGGAAAAGTAATCCGCCAATCAGTTAGAGCTGGCAAAAATGTTAAAGATTATCAGTCAATATCACTTCAGTTAGCAACATATTAATTAACAAATTTGAAAAAACTGCAAGACATATTATATCGTTCCCGTACCACGGAAATCATCGGTTCTCTTAATAAAGAGATAGACTCAATTACATTCGATTCTCGGAAGGTTGCTGCAGGGTCCATATTTATTGCAATACAAGGTACTCAGGTTGATGGACAAAATTATATCAAGCTAGCTATTGACAAAGGAGCCGTGGCGATAATTTGCAATAGACTACCGTCCAAAGTTTATCCTAAAATAACATATGTTGTTGTACAAGATACCTCAGAAGCTCTTGGATATATTGCTGCAAATTTTTACAATAACCCATCCGAAAAGCTTAAAATAGTTGGAATGACAGGGACCAATGGAAAAACTACCATCGTAACCTTACTAACTAATTTATTTACAGATTTGGGCTACAAAACGGGAATGCTCTCAACAATTCAAAATAGAATTAATGATAGAATAATTGCGGCAACACACACAACACCCGATGCCATAAAAATTAATGAATTACTCAATCAAATGGTTGATGATGGCTGTGAATATGTGTTTATGGAAGTTAGCTCACATGCCATAAATCAACATCGGATTGCCGGGATAATATTTACGGGTGGTGTTTTTACAAATATTACACACGACCATCTTGATTATCATAAAACTTTTAAAGAATATATAAAAGCAAAAAAACTTTTCTTCGACAATCTGCCGTCCAATGCATTTGCTATAACAAATATCGACGACAAAAACGGCAATGTTATGTTACAAAACACAAGAGCCAAAAAATATACTTATGGCATTAAAAACATGGCATCCTTTAAAGGTAGAATTATAGAAAATGGTTTTGAAGGAATGATGATGAATGTTGATGGTAGCGAGATATACTCTCTATTATCGGGTAAATTTAATGCCTACAATATACTTGCTGTTTATTCAGCGGCCTTGCTGCTTCAACAAAACAAAGAGGAAGTCCTTATTGGAATAAGCAAATTAAAAGGCGCTGAAGGAAGGTTTGATATTATCAAATCTGCAAGTGGAATTACTGCAATTATTGATTATGCGCACACACCTGATGCCCTCGAAAATGTAATATCAACAATTAATTCCATTCGTACTCACAACGAACAATTAATTACAGTTGTTGGCGCAGGTGGTAACCGCGATTCCAGCAAACGCCCCATTATGGCAAAAATAGCATCCCTATTAAGCAATCGGGTTATTCTAACTTCTGATAATCCAAGAGAGGAAGATCCCATGGATATTTTAAAGGAAATGCGCGAAGGCATAGACCCTGCAAAAAAGAATATGTCGATGGTAATACCCGACAGAAAAGAGGCAATTATTACAGCTTTCAACATTGCTCGTGCTGGCGATATGATACTAATTGCTGGAAAAGGACACGAAAAGTATCAAGAAATTAAAGGAGTGAAATATCCTTTTGACGATAAAGAAATAATAGCAGAACTAATGGACATAAATCAATAATATGTTTTACTACTTATTTAAATATTTAGATGAAGCTTTCAATTTGCCTGGCGCAGGTGTTTTTGAGTATCTGTCGTTTAGAGCTGCTCTAGCCATAATAACATCGCTAATAATCAGCCTGTTATTTGGCAAAAGATGGATTTCATATCTTAACCACAGGCAAGTTGGCGAAACCGTACGTGATTTAGGGTTAGAAGGTCAGTTGGAAAAACAAGGTACCCCAACCATGGGTGGTTTAATAATACTAACTTCAATATTAGTGCCTGTTATTCTATTCGCAAAATTAAACAACATTTATATAATCCTAATGATTTTCACAACAGTTTGGCTGGGAGGACTTGGTTTTATTGATGATTATATTAAAGTTTTTAAAAAAGATAAAGAGGGGTTAGGTGGAAGATATAAAATTGCGGCTCAGGTTTTTTTAGGGCTAGTTGTTGGTTTGGTAATGTTTTTTAATACAGATATCGTAGTTCGTGAGAAGATAAAGCCAGATGCCGAAATTTTTACTACAATTGAACAATCTGGCCCTTCAACTAAGTTCGTTTATGAGACTGTACGATCAACAAAAACTACGATTCCTTTTGTGAAAAATAATGAATTTGATTATGCGAGTTTGCTTAAATGGATGGGCGACGGATACGAGTCGTGGGCATTTTTGATATTTATCCCAATTGTAATATTTATAATTGTTGCAGTTTCAAATGGTGCAAACTTAACCGATGGTATGGATGGACTGGCAACAGGTACATCAGCCATAATTGGGTTAACCCTTGGTCTACTTGCATGGGTTTCAGGTAACATAATTTTTGCAGATTATCTTAACATTATGTATTTACCAAATGCAGGTGAACTCACAATATTTATCAGTGCATTTGTAGGAGCAACGGTTGGCTTTTTATGGTACAACACCTACCCTGCTCAAGTATTTATGGGTGATACCGGAAGCTTGGCACTTGGAGGGATTATTGCTGTTTTTGCAATAATTATACGTAAAGAGCTTCTAATTCCAATTTTATGTGGAATATTTTTAGCCGAAAGTATTTCAGTTATAATACAAGTGAGCTACTTTAAACATACCCGAAAAAAATATGGTGAAGGTATTAGAATATTCAAAATGGCACCACTTCACCATCACTTTCAAAAGCTTGGCTTTCCCGAACCAAAAATTGTACAGCGCTTTTTAATTGTTGGAATCTTTTTAGCTGTACTAACAATTATTACACTTAAACTAAGATAATGAAATACAAATATGAAGACTCACTATCAAATAGTTGTGCTCGGAGGAGGAGAGAGCGGAGTTGGTGCCGCACTATTGGCTAAAAAAAAAGGAATCTCTGTTTTTGTAAGTGACAAAAATAAGATTCAACAGAAATATATTGACGTTCTTAAACATTCTGAAATTGATTTTGAAGATGGTGGTCATACCAATCATTTGATATTAGCAGCAAGTGAAATAGTAAAAAGTCCGGGGATACCTGATAATGTTGCAATTATTATTGAAGCAACAAAAAGGAATATCCCCATAATATCGGAAATTGAATTTGCATCTCGATATACATCCGCAAAGCTTATTTGTATTACTGGCAGCAATGGCAAAACAACTACAACTCTACTACTTTATCACATACTAAAAGCTGGTGGAATTAATGTTGGGATTGCCGGAAACATTGGTAAAAGTTTTGCATTGCAAGTTGCCGAAAACAACTATGATGTTTATGTGTTGGAAATAAGCAGTTTTCAATTGGATAATATGTATTACGTAAGGGCAAATATTGCAATACTACTAAACATAACTCCTGACCATTTGGATCGCTACGACAATAATTTTAATAATTATGTCAATTCAAAATTCCGAATAATTCAAAATCAAACGGCAGATGACGCCCTTATTTATTGCTTCGAAGACTCTGTAATATCTGATAAGTTAAAGCAAATAAAAGTGAAGGCACAAAAATTTCCATTTAGCCTATTGCAACAAAATTTTAAGCAAGGGGCATTTTCAAATAATGAAGAATTAATTATAAAAATTAATAAAACTCAAGTACATATGACATTAGAACAATTAGCACTACAAGGCAAACACAACACCTACAATTCGATGGCTGCAGGTATTGCCGCCCGTCTTATGGACATTCGTGAAGACACACTTAAGCAATGCTTCTCTGATTTTCACAATATTGCACATCGTCTTGAATATGTATCAAGCGTGCATGGTATTAAGTTTATCAACGATTCAAAAGCCACAAACATTAATTCAACGTGGTATGCACTTGAGTATTACAACAAGTCAATTGTTTGGATAGTTGGGGGAGTTGATAAAGGCAACGATTATAGTATGTTGAAAAACCTGGTGAAAGACAAGGTAAAAGCCATCATCTGCCTTGGCATAAACAACCGCCCCATACATGAAGCATTTGGTGATATTGTGGAAACTATTGTGGATACCGATAATGCAAGTGATGCAGTAATAACTGCCTATAATATTGCTAAAAAAGGCGAAACAGTTTTATTATCGCCAGCTTGTTCAAGCTTCGATCTTTTTAAAAACTATGAAGACCGCGGAAATCAATTTAAAACAGCAGTAAGGGAACTATAATAAATGTCAGCGCTCATAAAAAATATCAAGGGAGATAAGGTTATTTGGGCAGTGGTTATTCTACTGTCAATAATTTCATTTCTAACTGTTTATAGTTCAACCGGGACTTTGGCATATAAATATCAAGGTGGTAATACCCAGTATTATATGTTTAAACATGGCTTGATATTAACCATGGGACTTGTACTTATGTATCTTGCTCACATTGTAAAATATACGTATTACTCACGTATTTTTCAAATTGCCTTGTACATTGCTGTTCCACTTTTATTATTGACCTTAATATTTGGTGTTGATCTTAACGATGCAAAAAGAGTACTCCCTCTACCCTTTGGGCTTACTTTTCAAACATCCGACCTTGCAAAAATCACATTAATAATTTATCTGGCTCGAATGTTAAGTAAAAAGCAGAATGAAATTCATGATTTTAAATCGGCATTTTTGCCACTCATGGTTCCAGTATTAATTGTTACAGGTCTTATTTTTTGGGATAATTTATCAACAGCAGCATTGCTCTTCACAACAAGTTTAGTACTAATATTTATAGGAAGAGTAAAGCTAACGTATATACTAGGTATGCTGGGGATTGGATTAGTTTTTCTTATGATTGGGCTAACAATTTTATATGCCTTACCAGATGGACAACAAGGAAGGCTTGGTACTTGGAAAAATAGAGTTACTAGTTTTGTTGATGGTGGCAATGGTAATAATTATCAAGCCGAACAAGCAAAAATAGCAATTGCCACCGGAGGTATTGTTGGTAAAATGCCTGGTAACAGCACACAACGCAATTTTTTACCTCACCCCTATTCCGATTTTATTTATGCAATTATAATTGAAGAGTATGGTTTAATCGGAGGTGTGCTAATAGTATTGCTTTATTTGATATTACTGTTTAGGGCAGTAAAAATAATTACAAAAGCACCTGGAACATTTGGGTCGTTCCTAACCATAGGTGTGGCTTTTAGCTTGGTATTCCAGGCTATGATAAATATGGGGGTGGCTGTTGGTTTGCTTCCAGTTACGGGTCAGCCACTACCATTGGTAAGTATGGGAGGAACATCAATTTGGTTCACCAGCCTTTCAATTGGTATAATTTTAAGCGTAAGTAAAGAGATTAATAATAACACTGAAGGAATAGAAGAAATTGACACGAACATTAATACAGTAAATGCCTAAAAAAGTACACATATTAATTAGTGGTGGAGGAACAGGTGGTCACATTTTTCCTGCCATTGCAGTTGCTAATGCCATTAAGGACAAATTAACTAATGTGGACATCCACTTTGTTGGTGCAGTTGGGCGTATGGAAATGGATAAAGTTCCTTTGGCTGGATATCCAATAACGGGTTTATGGATTAGTGGTCTTCAACGAAAGCTAACTACTAAAAACATTCTATTTCCTTTAAAAGTTGTATCAAGTTTGATTAAAGCTTACAAAATAATTAATAAGTTTAAACCCGATGTTGTAATTGGAACGGGTGGCTACGCTAGCGGTCCACTACTGTATGTTGCTTCAAAAAAAGGCATCCCAACATTAATACATGAGCAAAATGCTTTACCGGGCATTACAAATAAATTACTAGGTAAAAGTGTGAATAAAATATGTGTCTCATATCCAAATATGGACAAGTATTTTTCAAAAGATAAAATTGTTTTAACTGGTAATCCGATCCGTAAAGAGATTCTAAATTTAGCTCCAACAAAAAAGGAGAGTCTCGAGTTTTTCAATTTAAGGCATGATAAAAAAACGCTGTTTATAATGGGAGGTAGTCAGGGAGCTAAACAGGTAAATATTGCTGTGGCAGATAATCTAAAACAGATATTAGACCTTAACCTCCAACTTATTTGGCAAACTGGCAAAGGCTCAAAACACATTGCCGAAGAAGCTACAGATGGCAATAATAATATTGTGATTATAGAATTTATTCAAGATATGGACAAGGCTTATGTTGCTTCCGACTTTATTATTTCGCGAGCAGGAGCAATTGCAATTGCAGAAATTATTGCAGCAAAAAAACCGGCTATTTTCATTCCTTTACCAACTGCTTCTGAAGACCATCAAACTAAAAATGCTTCAACACTTGCTGATGGAAATGCAGCTTTACTTATTAGTGAAAAAAATGCCATTGAAGAGCTACCAAAAAAAATAAAATTACTTGTTGGTGATGATGAACTACAAAAAACTATAATTAAAAACTTAAATAAATTTATCTACCCGGATGCAGCTGAAAAAATAACAGATGAGGTAATAAAACTATTAAAAAATTAAGATGAATCAGAGTAACAAAATAATGTATTTCCTTGGTATTGGCGGTATCGGCATGAGCGCCTTGGCTCGATGGTACCACCACCATGGTGCTACTATTTATGGTTACGATCTAAATAGCAGCCCGTTAACTGATGAGTTAATTAATGAGGGCATGATTATTCATTTTGACGAAGACATACGCAAACTGCCTCAAAATATTAACACTGTTGTTTATACACCTGCTATCCCATCGGACAACATCGAATTCATTTACCTAAAAACCAAGGGTGTTAATATTATAAAAAGGGCAGAATTAATTGGCTTAATTTCTAAAGATTATACAACAATTGCAATTGCCGGCACACATGGCAAAACAAGCATATCAGCGCTAATAGTACACTTATTAAAACATGCAAACATTAATGTGAGTGCTTTTGTTGGTGGATACTGCAAGAATTATAATTCAAATTTAATATTATCCAATACTACAGATTATCTAATTATTGAAGCCGATGAATATGATAGGTCTTTATTGCAAATCGAACCTAATATTGTTGTAATTTCATCAATGGATGAAGATCATTTAGACATCTATCAGAACCATGATGATATTAAAAATACATTTAAACTTTTCGCTCAAAAGCTACCACAAAATGGAGTGCTAATACATAGTTCAAAGTTAGAACCCTTTAATACAGCTCCAGGAAAACACATTACATATGGCACAAACTCTGAAGCATCAATCAGGGCATCAAATATACGTGTACAAAACTCAAAATTTATTATTGATATAGATACTGAAATAGGGAAAATAGAAAATGTAGAAATTCAGGTGCCTGGGATTCATAATATTGAGAATACACTTGCCGCTGTTGCCATTGCCATGGAAGTAGGTTTGTCGTTTGCTGAAATAAAATCAGGCATAACAACATTTAAAGGTGTTTCAAGACGAATGGATTTCAGAATAATAAATAAAACACTCATTTTTATTGATGACTACGCTCATCACCCCGAAGAAATAAAAGCTACAATATCAGCAGTAAAACAATTGTATCCTGATAAAAGAATAACAGGAATTTTTCAGCCTCATTTATTTAGTAGAACGAGAGATTTTTCTGATGAATTTGCAAATGAACTAAGTAAATTAGATGAATTAATACTAATGGATATTTATCCGGCTAGAGAAAAACCGATTGATGGTATAACATCAAAAATTATCATAGATAAGATTAAAAATAAAGTTGTAAGAATATTTAATGAGAAAGAAATATTAGGGCGACTATCAAACAATAAACCAGAAGTGCTACTTACGATGGGCGCTGGAGATATTGGCTTACTTGTAAATAAAATTGAGAGACTATTTATATGAAAAAAATTATTCAAATATCGCTCTTCATATTAACAGTAATTGTGCTAATTACATTAACTGGGTTTATTGTTATAACAAACATGCATACCAAAGTTACCGATGTTGAAATCAACATATATCGAAATTCTGAGAACGGATTCATTAGCAAAGGAGAAATATTAGAAGTAATAAATAATATCGATAGCATTAACCAAATAGAAGTACAAAAAGTAAAAATTGGCATAATTGAAAAAGCTCTTACATTAAATCCTTATGTAGATAAAGTAGATAGCTACATTACAATTAATGGTAGTTTATTGATTAATTTAAGAGAGAAACAACCTATCATAAGAATATACGACAAAGGAAAATATGGATTTTATTTGGACGCAAAAGGAAATATCTTCCCCATAAGTAGGCAATATGCACCACGGGTAATTATTGCAAATGGATATATTAAAGATGAAATCTCAACCAATGGTGGTAATATTAATGATTCGATTTATGATAATTCTGTTTATAGAGAGTTATTCGAATTAACCAAACTCATCAATAATAATAAACTTCTAAAAGCCCAAATAAATCAGATTTATGTAAACAGCAAAGGATGTTATGATCTTATTCCTGAGCTGGGCAATCATTTAATACAATTTGGATCCATGGAAGATTCAGAAATCAAAATTAAAAACCTTGATGCATACTATAAAAAATATCTTAAGACAGGCATTTGGGATAGTTACAAAACAATAAACCTTACATATAAAAATCAAATAGTTTGCACTAAAAAATAATGATATGGAATCAGAAATAATTGTCGGGCTAGACATCGGCACAACTAAAATTGCATGTATTGTAGGAAGCAAAAATGAGTTTGATAAAATTGAAATACTAGGCTACGGAAAAACTGAATCCATTGGAGTAAAACGTGGTGTAGTTGCCAACATTGAAAATACAGTTCAATCAATACGTAAAGCAGTTACGCAAGCAGAAGAAAAATCGGAAGTTGCGATTAAATATGTAAATGTAGGCATTGCTGGTCAGCATATTAAAAGTCACCAGCATCGCGGAAATATAATTCGCGAAGACGACGACAAGGAAATTACAAAGGAGGAAATAGAACTTCTTACCCAAAATATGTATAAGTTAAGCATGACTCCTGGCGAAGAAATTATTGACGTGATTGCACAAGAATACATCATCGACAACGAAAGTGGAATTACCGAACCGGTTGGTATGTTGGGCAATACTCTGGAAGCTAATTTTCATATAATTATTGGGCAAACAACATCTGCCAAAAATATTTACAAATGTATTAAAAAGGCTAATTTAGAAATGGTTAACCTTATTCTTGAACCAATAGCATCTGCAGAAGCCGTTCTTAGTGAAGAGGAAAAAGAAGCTGGTGTAGTACTTGTAGATATTGGTGGTGGCACAACAGATATTGCAATTTTTCAAGATAATATAATTCGACATTCAGCTGTTATTCCATTTGGCGGTGACGTTGTAACAGAAGATGTAAAAGAAGGTTGCAAAATTATGAAAAAACATGCCGAAGAGCTAAAAGTAAAATTTGGATCAGCCCTTGCAAGTGAAAACCGTGAAGATGAAGTGGTAGCTATACCGGGGCTGAGGGGCAGACCACCTAAGGAGATTACGCTTCAGAACCTTGCCTCAATTATTCAAGCACGGATGGAGGAGATTGTTGAACAAATTTATTTTGAAATAAAAAACTCAGGATTCGAGAAGAAACTAATTGCTGGTATCGTATTAACTGGTGGTGGGTCGCAACTTAAGCATCTCGACCAACTTACAGAGTTTACCACAGGTATGCCTACGCGGATTGGATATCCAAACGAACATCTAGCTGTTGGTGTGGCTGATGAAATGGCTAGCCCAATGTTTGCAACAGGTATAGGATTAGTAATTGAAGGTATTTCGCGTTTCGATTATGAGAAAGATAAAGAATCCAGAACAACGTTAAACGCTGAAAGCAAAGACACTGAGACACCCGGAGAACAAAATAAACCACCAAAAAAACAAAGTGATAAAGATGGAGAATCAGGATCTACACGATTTATGAATATGATAAAAGACTGGTTTGAAAATGATACTAAAGAATAATGCAAATCAAAACATCAATAACAATTTTTTACCTATTTATTTTCAATTAGCAATAGTTGCTGAATTAACAATAAATTGTTAAGAACTAAATACAATTAAATAGCACAGAACAAAGCAATATTATATTTTTAATCCAAATAGCCATGACAGATATGATCGAATTTCAACCAAAGCAATTCCCATCAATTATTAAAGTGTTGGGAGTTGGCGGGGGCGGCTCAAACGCCGTAAACCATATGTTTAAGCAAGGAATAACAGGCGTTGACTTTGCCATATGTAACACTGATGTGCAGGCTCTTGAATCGAGCCCAGTACCAATAAAAATAGAAATTGGCAATAAAAATGGCTTAGGAGCAGGAGCAAAACCTGAAGTTGGAAGAGCAGCTGCAGAAGAATCTTTAGAAAAAATTAAGGAATTATTAAGTGACGAAACTACTCAGATGCTATTTATTACAGCAGGAATGGGTGGTGGAACTGGTACCGGAGCTGCACCCGTAGTAGCAGAACTTGCACGCGAAATGGGAATTCTTACTGTGGGAATTGTTACACTTCCTTTTGGATTTGAAGGCAGAAGGAGAAAACAGCAGGCCGAAATAGGTATTAATAAATTAAAAGAGCATGTTGATGCTCTATTGGTAATCAGCAACGATAAACTACGCGAACAATTTGGAAATCTGGTATTGGGAGAAGCTTTTGGTCAGGCCGATAATGTACTTGCCAACGCCGCGAAAGGTATTGCTGAACTAATAACTGTTCCTGGTTATATAAATGTTGATTTTGAAGATGTAAGATCTGTTTTACAAAATAGTGGTAAAGCCATTATGGGATCAGCAAAAGCTGAAGGCGAAGACAGGGCGGGAAGAGCCATCGAAGAAGCCATGAACTCACCATTACTAAATGATAATGAAATTGCAGGGGCAACCGATATACTACTGTACATAACAACTGGTACAGATGATATTACAATGGATGAAATTACCGAGATAACCGATTATGTTCAAAAAGAAAGTGGTAATGATGCCGAAACAATATGGGGAGTTGGTAAAGATGAAACACTTGGTAATAACATTGGCATTACCATAATCGCAACAGGTTTCGACAAAGTTATAGAAGAACCAGAAAAAGAGAGTACAATTATAGGAACCATTGGTGAGAAAAATCAAACAACACTACCAGTTACTGCACCTAAAATAAATAAAACCCCTAATATTATTTCAGAACCTAAGACTAATGAGGTTACTGATAAGATTGAGGTAATTGAACTAAAAAAAACGACCACTGATACCGTAACTTTATTTAATACATCTAAAGAGGAAACCAAAATTGTTCATACTTTAAGTGATATCGACGAAAAGCCAAGTAATGTACCTGATGCTCCTTCTATCACTTTTAATAAACCAAGCACCACCAACAGGCATTCTGAAAAACCATATTTAAGTGTAGGTCATACCATTTCGTCAAAAAGCGCTGAGCCAGAGGAAACCATTGAAAGAAAAGCTGCAACTGAAGATAAAGATATTTCGAAGAATGCTGCCGAAAGAGTAAGTAAACTAATGGGGTTAAGTATTAATCTTCGCTCCCACGAAAAGGTATCTGAGTATGAAAATGAACCAGCTTACATTAGAAAGCAAGTTCAATTGGATGAAACGGATTATTCGGGAGAATCATCTATTTCAAGACACACTCTGGGTGAAGATTCCAAAGGTCAGCCTATTATTAAGTCTGACAATTCATTTTTACATGATAATGTTGACTAGGAGTTTTCTATAACTGCTACCAAACTGGTATAACACATACTACTTTTCGTTTATTAACAACCGAATCAAAGTTAATAAGACTTTGCTGCATTACTGTCGAATTATCATTATGGCATGTAAGGCATGATCCTACGGCAAGTATGCTTTGCTGTTCGCTTATGGTAAACGGTTTAACATTAGAACGAGTGGAAACTACTTCCCCTTTTCTGTCATCCATAAAACCAACCCACGCATCTTCGGGAATATTGTCGTTTGGGTTATTATGATAGAGTGAAGTAAATGACCATATCCCAATATTATTTTTGATTTCATAATCCAGATTACCATCACCATAACCTAGGGCTACAGGATTATTATGGCACGACTTACAATTTCGACCCTGCACAGATGTTGTGTGCGGTGCCGAAGGAGCAAATAAACGACGAAATATTAGCGAATCGTAAATATCTTTCGAATAACTTGCAACATCAATTGTTAATACCATTCCTGGCACCACAGGAATTATTTCCTTAATATTTTCATTTGTACGAACACCTAGAGCTGGCAGATGCGCATTATACTCCCCTACAAACTCAACCCAGCTCCCCTGTTTTTTAGTATTTGTATACATGTTGTAACCAGATTCGCTTTCATCATATTCATTATGACAACCTATACAACTTGGTGCCCATGCGCTGTGGCATGATGAACAACTAAGCTTATCATGTGCGGTACCTTTAGTACATGTACTGCCGGGTTTACTCAAAACAAATTTCTCAGCATGGTTTTTTGTAAGAAAATATGCAGTGTCATTTTTGTAATAAGTATTTATTAAAGGTATATCTCGCTTTTTTGTTGCAAGAAAATCTTTATCAGAAATATTTCCAAATCTCATTGAAGCAATTATTGCCGATTCACTATCAATATCTTTTGATCTTATAAGGTTAGGCTTTCCACTAAAATGACAATCGCTACAACTAATTGTTGATTGATCTTCTTGATGAGCATACGATGTTCCATCACCCATTAACTCCATACCATTATGGCAATCTATACAACTTAAACCTAAACCAAAGTGCACATCTTCACTAATAAACCTAAAAACTCTTGACTCTTCAACCAAGCGATGACTATTACCCAAAGGCATTTCCTCAACTTCCAAAGTTGTTTCATGCCAACCCTCATAATTTGTTGAAATCCTACCTGAGCGACTATGACATCCAAAACAATGTTGATTTGTAACCTTCATACTAATTGAAGGGTGAAAATTTAAATAAGTAGTATCTTCTTCATTATCATTATGTGCATACCATGCTGTTGATGCAAATTCGTCATAATTAATATGACAAGCAAGGCATCCTCCTCCACGACTACTTTCGGTAACCGGACCAGTTTCAGTTTTTGGATTACCCAGATGACAAATTACACACATATTTTTCAAATGTTCGTCAGCAGCAGTATTTCCAAGGTGGTGCACATCAGTAATAATATCAGGATTATCCTGCTCATTAAAAACAAAACGATTGACACTTATCATTCCGCTTAGGTTATCCATTATATTACTATTCTTTCGGCTTGTGATATCAGGATGGCAATTTGTTGTTCCACAACTTTGGTCTGCATTTGAGAAATTACCTGGAATGAGAATCATATCCGCATGAGCTCCATTTTTACTTCCATCAAAAGGGTTACCTCCATGGCACGAAAAACAGCCAATTGCATCAGGACTATGCGACAATGTAAAACCAGTTACATTATTATGACAAATGACACAGCTTTCCTTGGCACCATCAATAATAGTGATTGACTCAAGTTCTTCATCTGTAAAATCAGTAGTAAAATTAACTTGCGATGTATTAAATGAATGGAGTACTGAATACGAATAATCCTTTTCCCATGGCCATATCCAATTCCAATTTTCACCTCTAAAAAATAAACCACTTAATGTTAGCAAAACATACAAAACCGTGAAAAACAATAATGAGCGCTTACTAAAGAATGATACTTTTTTTCCAGCATACGGAATAATAAAAATTAGTACCAAAAACAAAATAATCAAGATAATGGAAATTGAAGGAGTACTGAGCCAGTGTAATATTTCCTGAAAGCCAACAAAATACCATGGTCCTTTTACCGTACTGTTTACTCCATCATGCAATGGTGGTGTAAAAAAATATGAAATGATTAGTAATATCAAGAGAACCACGATAAATGTAGGCGTTTTTGCCCAAATTTTACGCGAATGCTCAAATGTAATAATCACGATAAAAATTGTAAGAGTTGCAATATGATGAATGTAAACAAGTTGCAAACTACCTTCATCTCCCAATAACGAATAGGAAAGTACATTCCCAATAATTGGAATACTAATTAGCAGGCTATCGAGAATACGCCAGGCTTGTTTACTATCAGCATCACCTTTTAACAAAAAACCTGTTAGCATTACCATGAAAATAACAACAATGCCGAGTGTTAGCCTAAGCCAAACACCCTTTTTCAACACAATAGCTTCTGATTTTTTAAAATGATCCCAAATATGAATCAAAACAAAAACAAGAAAGATCTGTGCACTCCAAAAATGAATATTTCTGAAAAGGGAAGCTGCCGGATTCAACACCATCATTGTGCTTATTGACAAGAAAGGATTTTCTACATCAAATGGTATTGCAACAATAACACCTGAAATAACACAAATTGCAAGTGAAGCAAGTGAAATTTGCCCAAATGTAGTTTTCGACAATATATTTTTAATTAATCTCAAATGCTTTGAACTATTATCCAACAAATGAGGCTTATACTGCGCTAAGTGCAGCTGTATATGGCTACTGCTTTATAAACCTCTTAACCTCTGACATGCTTGTATTGCTCTCAAGTCGGTAAAAATAAACCCCACTTTTAAGTTTAGATACATCAATTATTGCCAACTGCTCAGAATTACTGATGGGAAGAGAAATAACTTTATTCCCCAAAATATCAATAACTTCAATAATTACGTTTTGATGATTATAACCAAGTTGGTACCTTATATTTATTGTATTTTGTGAAGGATTTGGAAAAGCTTCTGCCAAATAAAATCCACGATTATCAATATTTTCTGATGGAACACTTGTTATATCTGAGACAACACTAATATTGAAATCATCAAAATAGAAACCATCCTCAGTTACGTAGCCATCACTTACTAAGATAAATCTAAACTGCACTTGCTTCCCAATAAAATCACTAAGGCTTACCTCTTCCAATCTCCAATTACTGTTAAACCCATCATAAACGTGGTCGCCCTCCTGTTGATATTCGGTTCCCAATCGTGTGTATTTTCCTTCAAGTGCTACCCAACCTCCCGAATTTATATCTTTAGCCATAAATTGCACATAATCATATCCACTCTCAATTTCCCATTTCGACCAAAATTGAGCATAAGCCATGGTAACATCAGTAAAGTCAAGTATGCTATCAAGTGATATTATATTGTATTCGTTATCCTGATAATTAGCGGTTGGAGAATCGGTAATTGATGCTGGAGAACTATTGAAATCAATTGTTGTGTTTGTCCATTTAGCTGAAGACCAGTTCTCCAAGTCATCACATCCATCTTCAAAAATAGTAATTAAAGTTCCGAAAACTTTCTCAATCGTATCCGATACGATAAAATCACCATTATCTACGGAAAGTAGGTATTTAAAAACTGTCCCTGACTCAATATTCCCATCAAGTACATATTCAATGGAATCAACCAATTTTTCCATTAAATCTAAATTTTCAAAACTTATTGGATTACCAACTGAAGTTATGTAATCATCCAATGGCGAAATTGAAACTGTGTATGAGTCAGCTTCTGTTAACCCCAATCGTTTTATATCAAATTGTAAATCACCTACAACATCGTTAATAACAGCAGGCGCCAAATCAGTTACAACAGCATATTTTCCTACCAAACGGGCTGCCGAAATATTTTGCCACATTTGCTCCTGACAAAGTGGAATAATTCTACTGATTGTTGGCCAAAATCCATCGGATGATGAACCGACCTCGGGAGTATATGAAAAAATAACATCTTTGGTTGTTTGCTCACCATACATCCAGTCGTCAGACCCTCCATTTGTTGGATAAATGGTAGTGCTTCCAGGACCATAAACATAATTGTTCTCCTGCGTCATTAATACAGAAAAATCGTGTAGCAAGTCATCATGTTCGCATGGATCTTCTGTCCATCCCCATGGATACAAAAGTAAATTGCTGTAAGAATGATAATTAAGCGCTATTTTAAATTCGTTTGATTCAGAAAAATCACGTACATTTTGGATTTCGGGCTCCGAAAAAGCTTCTGTTCCGCGATATGTTGGATCACTGGGATCAGGTGATGAGCCAGTATTATCTAATCCCCACATAAATCCATAATTCCTATTTGGGTCAACGCCATAAATCCCACCACCATTATCTCTTCTGTTTTTACGCCACATTCCTCCGCCACTTGGGTTTGTTTGATAATTATATTCATATCCATCCACATTAATAACAGGAACAAAATACATTTCAGTATTATCAACTAGCTGCTTTATTTCTTCATCTGAATCATAATTCTCCAACAAATACCACATATAGTATATCATTTGCTGCACACTCATAGGCTCACGAGCATGGTGTACACCGGTGTAAAGAACCTCAGGTTCATCTTCATTCACGGTAGGATTATCCGAAATTTTTATCCAGTACTGCATTCTACCTTCATGAGTTAAATTGGTGGTTGATAATGCCTCGCGCTCACTTATTAAATCGGGATACATGGCATACATATCATCAAGCTCATCCATAACTTCACTTAGAGTGTAATAACCACCCATGGAACCGTATTCCCAATTTTCGGGTATAGTCCACTCATCTTGAACATTTCGGTTAACAGTTTGAGAAATGTCAGTAGCAGCGCGAGTAGCATAAAACTCTGAAACATTGTCGTAAATAATACTATACATCATTCCAGCCTTATCTATTTTTTTAAGTACAGATTCTCCCAAATCTGTTTCAAAATATTTTCCTTTCACATAAGAACCTTCAGTAATGTCAATTCCAAAATTTGCAATTTCAACTAATTCTTGCCCTTGTAATTCGATTCTAACTTTTGAATATTTTTCTTGTGCATATGAATTAAGCATAAACATGCAAACGATTACATAAGTAAATATATATTTCATAATTATTTCAATATTTTAATCCTTAAAAAAACGAATCGTAAAAATACTATATTTTCACTTGTACATTAAGACAAATAAAAATGAGATAAGTTGCTTTT
Source organism: Bacteroidota bacterium (assembly GCA_045267845.1). Taxonomy (GTDB): domain Bacteria; phylum Bacteroidota; class Bacteroidia; order Bacteroidales; family F082. Next base: position 38,410 of record JASFZK010000108.1, read on the forward strand.
GAACGGACTATTTTCGTTGACTAGTAAGCAACAGGTGAAAAGCCTCGATAGCCTCAGGAAAAATTGTGTAACTGAAGAAAATTATTCAATATTATTTTTTACCAAATTAATAAATCCAAGGATGTCTTCTTCATTAGTATCCCACGAACACATCAACCTAACTTCTTTATAAATATGGTTATTACTGTGCTCAACCAATGGGGCCTCATTCCAAACATGGAAAAAATAATGTTCATGTAACTTGGGAATCAGGTAGGATGGTATTAGCACAAAGATACCATTTGCATCCACAGGTTGTGAAATGTTAAGCTGATCAATTTTAGCAATACTATCGGCTAACATTTTTGCCATACTATTCGCAACGGTAGCTTTTATTTTCCAGAAATCATCTGTTAAATATCTACTAAACTGTGCAGCTATATAACGCATTTTAGAATGTAACTGCATCCCTTGTTTACGCGCATATTCAAAATTATTAGCTAACTCTTTATCAAAAAATACAACTGCTTCACCAAACATTAATCCATTTTTAGTTCCACCAAATGACAGAACATCAACTCCAACATCAGTAGTAATACTTCTAAAATCAGTATCTAAAGCGACAACTGCATTGCTAATGCGTGCACCATCCATGTGCAGATACATATCATTTTCATGTGCAAAATCTGCCAGGGCTCGTATCTCTTCAGATGAATAAATTGTACCCATCTCAGTTACCTGAGATATGGAAATAATTTTTGGCTGCGAATGATGCTGAAATCCAATACTACTTAAAAATGGCTCTACTTGTTTTGGAGTTATTTTACCATTAACAGAGTGTATTTCTAATATTTTTGAACCTATAAACTTCTCAGGAGCTCCACACTCATCTTCATTTAAATGTGCGGTGGATGCAGCCACAATTGCATGGTAAGAATTCATTAATTGACTCACCCCAAGCACATTGGCAGCTGTGCCATTGTACACAAAAAACACTTTTATATTTTCACCAAAATGCTCCTCAAATTTAATAATTGCTGCTTGTAAAACCTCATCGTTGCCTTCGCCATAAGCCCAATTATGACCCTTATTAACATCACTTAACGATTCCATTATTTCGGGGGAAACCCCAGACCAATTATCACTGGCAAATCCTTTTTTTACTCTATTCATAACTTTATTATTTGGTAGTCTGTTTTGTGGATAATAATCCACATGCCGCATCAATATCCTGCCCTCGTGACGCTCTTATCGTAGTTATTATACCTTTTAAATTTAACGCTTCCTTAAATTTTTGAAGACGTTCTTCGTTTGTTCCTTTTAAAGGAGTGTTAGGAATGGGATGAAATCTTATTAGATTAATCCTGCAATTAACTCCATTTAAAATCTTTGCAAGTTGATTAACATGCTTAGTAGTATCATTTATTCCATCAAAAACAATGTACTCGAATGAAACTCTTCGCTGCCTGCCTAGCTCGTGTAATTTTATTTCGCTGATTATATCTTCAATTGAATGAACATGACTAACGGGCATTAACATCTTTCGTTCACCCTCAAATGGCGTGTGCAGACTCACTGCTAAATGACATTCGCTATTTTCTAAAAAATGTTTCATTGCAGGAACAACTCCAATGGTTGAAACCGTAATTTTGCGTTTACTAATACCCATACCCCATTCGGATGTTAGAATCTCTAAACTTTGCATTACAG